>JBMTWK010000226.1:0-5698 GCA_049452395.1 Prochlorothrix sp.
CGGGACTCCTCCAGGGATGCTTTCAACGCGAGATGACCTGTCTAAGGGGGCCATGGGATGCCCTGCCTAAGTGCGGGTAAGGCGAATTTGGGCCAGGGTGAAGACCACGGGAATGATGCGGGCGTAGTTGGTGGCGATCGCCCGCCAACCCAAATCTGCGAGGAACCACATCCACAGGGCCGGTCCCAAAAATCCCAGCGCTCCCCGGACTGCACCATAGCGGGCTGTATTGAGGGCGACCCCTCGGCTGGCGCTTTGGAGCAGCCATTGGCCTTGGAGCCGGGTGGCCCAGCTTCCGCCGCTGTGGAGTAGTTGTTGGGCAGCACTGCGGCGGGCCAGGGAGAGGGCGAGTTGTTGGGAGATTTGTTGGAGGAGCCAAGGGCGGACCATGGAGCTAACGGCTAGGGCACTGCCCCCAGCGAGGGCAAGGCGCAGCGGATCTTGGCGGGCTTCGGGGGAAAGTTCAAGGGCGTGGGGCGATCGGGCGACCAAATCCTGTAGGTGGCGGTTCAGGGACTGATATTCCCCAGGAGGAAGGCGTTTACAGGCCCGTTCCAGGACGGTTAAGAAAATTTCAGACTCTAGCTCTAGGGTGCTGAGGCTGTGGGGCGTGCTGATCTTGAGTTGCTGGCAAATTTTGAGCAGAATCTCGCGATAGTTGAGGGTTTCGCTGCGACCCTGAAGCACCGTCAAGCCATCGGCAGCCAGAAAGCGAAACCGCTGCTCTAGGATGGTGATTTGGGTTCTGCGATCGTGGCTCTGCAAGTCTAGAGGCCGCATTCGCACATAGTCCAAGGGATTGAACTTGGGCTGAAAAAGAATCTGGGTCAGTTCCTGGAGTTCATCGTCGGTGGCCATTTCCAAGGCAAGCCTCAGTTCGTCCATGGGTTGTGTCTTTGGCATGGGTGATGTCTCCCGGATCGATCGCCAGCCTTTCTGTTGTACCACTCTCCTTCCGGTTACAGACCCTTTGCTGTGCCACCTGATCTTAAAAAAGGCGATCGCAACAGCCGCGATCGCCCTCCTTATCTGCACTCCAGCCCTAACAGGCCAGAGAGCATTAAATTTTTAGCCAAACTGTGACAAAGCTACACTGAAGCAACACCAACCGGGAAGCAACAGCGACAGGGCCGTTCCCCAGTCTAGAAGTTCATTTCAGCAAGTTGAACTTTCTCGATTTGCTTCTTCTTCAGGACCAAGAGGATTTGGGTCAGCACAACACCCAAGAAGAAGACCACCAGACCCAGCACACGGGAGCTGCTCTGGAGCACAATTTCACCATCCGTTTGACCAAAGCCACCGACGTTGGGGTTGGTGGTCAGGGGTTGACCGGCTTCCACTGCGTCGCCTTCCGCCACCAGCAGCTCAGGTCCGGGCAGAATGCTTTCGAGGACTTCATCCCCCTCTTCCGTGGTGATGGTGAGGTCATAGCCAAAGCCATTGTCCACGATCGAGGTGACAACACCGGCCTTAGAGGCCACAAAGGCGTTGTTATTGCTCAGTTCACCCGTGGGGTAGACCTGGCCCCGGCCTCGGTTGCCACCCAGGTGGATCGAATATTTGCCAAAGTTGACGTTCTTGTCCGTGGCGGGGTTGGGAGAGAGGATGGGGAAGACCATCTCTTGGTACTCTTCACCGGGCAGGGGACCAGCCAGCAGCACGTTTTCTTGGTCAGCGCTGTAGGGGGTCACTAGGTAGTAGAAGTCGCCGACTTCTTCCATGAGTTCTTCATCAACCCGCTCAGGGGGAGCCAGCTTGAACCCTTCGGGCAACATCAGCACCGCGCCGACATTGAGACCCGACGGACTGCCATCGGCTTGGACCTGCTGAACGCTTAGGTCGTAGGGAACCTTGACCACAGCCTTAAAGACCGTATCGGGCAGGACGGCTTGGGGAACTTCCAGTTCTACGGGCTTTTTGGCCAAGTGGCAGTTGGCACAAACGATTTTGCCGGTGGCTTCCCGAGCGCTGTCGTAGTTGTATTGGGCGTAAAACGGATAAGCAGCGGCACTTTGGGGTGCGAGGGTATCGAGACCCACCCACAGGGTCAGAGCCGCGATCGCAACCAAAGCGAGTTGGGCAAGACCCCTTAAATTAGATTGCAAACGTGCCATTGAACTATGCATCTTCATTAACGGTAATTTTGGATATCGCAAGATTGGGGAGGGTCAGTGGCCCCCAGGTTGTTACACCTACGCAGGGCAACCACCCCGGTACAACTGCAAACTCAGCACCAATAAGCGGGGGCTAAAGCTAAGCGGGGGCTAAACGTTAAGCGGGGGCAAGCCTACCCTAGGTCCACCAGGGGTCTTGGTTGGTGCGGAAGTCGGTTTCAGTCCAGGGGCTGACGGTCACCGTGTCGCTGTCGTCCACCTCGACGTGGGCCAAGGCCAGGGACAAAGGCGCAGGACCGCGCACCACTTTACCTTGCTCGTTGTATTGGGAACCGTGGCAGGGGCAAATGAACTTGTTCTCGCTGGCTTGCCAGGGCACGACGCAACCGAGGTGGGTGCAGACGGCGTTGAGGCCGTAGTTGCGGATGGTGTCGGGGCCATCCACGATTAAATAGGTGGGATCCCCTTTCAAGCCTTGGGCGAGTATCCGATCGCCAACGTTGTGGGCGGCCAGAAATTCACTAGCCACGACGGGCTTACCTTGGGCATCTTGGGCCGGGATGCTACCCCCTACACCACCCGAAGAAGGGGGAATAAAGTACCGCACAACGGGATACAGCGCACCGAGGGCAACCCCCGTTGCTGAGCCGAAGGTCAGTAGGTTCATAAACTGGCGGCGGCCCATACTAGGGGCTTCAGAGGCTCCAGAAACTTGAGTCATAATTCGGCTTCAATGGATAGTTTGCAATAGGGGGCTGCGGAACCCCAAGTATTATCCCAGCTTGTCGTCTCTTCAGGAGAGCAAACTGACCGCGAAGGGTTGTAATAAGCGTTTGCAAAGGTTATTCACAAACTGGCTTAAAGTATTATTACATTTTCGGTGAAGGGTTTAGCGCTGGTCTTGGCCTAGTCTCGCGACCCAGATCCTGACTGGGCTATGCCTTCATTAAGCTTGAATCCCAGCAATTTTCGGGGAAGCTTCCGTACTTCATTCCCTCAGAATGCCGGACTAAGCGCAAGCTTTGTAAAGAAATGTAAAGAACTCTCACGGTTCTTCCCCACGTTTGACCTCGCGTTGCCCATGACTGATCCTGGTATGACGAATTCCTTCAATGCCGATCCCAGTCCGCCATCACCCTTGACGGGGGCGGATCTGCGGCAGGTGATCCAACAAAAGTGGGGGCAACCGTTTGATCTGCGGTTTCGGCGGGTGCAGGGTCGAATTTTTTTGCAGGTGATGTGGAAGTATTTGGGCCAGAGATCGTTTCCGATGACCCCGGCCCAGTATGAGCAGCATTTGGAGTCGATCGCCACCTATCTGCAAGCCCTGGGCGGAACGCAGCAGTTTTTGGCGTTTGTGGCGGAAACGCGGGAGCGGCCCCGTTTGGGCAAGGCCGTGAATATCCCGTTGGAGGTGGAGTTGGGCGATCGGGCTTCGGAGTGGTTGCTAGAGTAACGGCCTGAGGAGGGCGGGGGCGATCGCCTCGCGGGCAAGGGTGAGCTGAGGGATCGGTTAAACCGGGAGCTTAGCGGGGCTGGCAGGGGGCGGTGGGGCTTGAATCAGGTGCAGATCGTGCG
Organism: Prochlorothrix sp.; assembly: GCA_049452395.1. Lineage (GTDB taxonomy): Bacteria > Cyanobacteriota > Cyanobacteriia > Prochlorotrichales > Prochlorotrichaceae > Prochlorothrix. Next base: position 3,693 of record JBMTWK010000226.1, read on the forward strand.
GGAAAAAGGGAATCTTGATGCCCTCTGCGTCGAAGCGCTTTTTAATGGCTTCCTTCAGGCTGTAGTAGGTTGACCAATAGTCGGGGGTGTTGACCCAAGGCCGCACCACAAAATTCACCCGGTTGTCGGCAAAGTCCAGCAAGCCGATCACCGGCGGGGGTTCAGCCAAAACCCGCTCCTCTGCCTGTAAGACTTCTGTGAGAACGCGCCGCACCAAGTCCAGGTCGTCGTCATAGCTGACCCCGATAATCAGGTCTACCCGGCGCTGGGGCTTGGCGGAGTAGTTGATAATGACATCGGAGATCAGCTTGCTGTTGGGCACAATCACAGCTCGGTTGTCGGTGGTGACTAACAGCGTCATAAAGAGCTGAATTTCCTCAACAACGCCCCCAATGCCCATGGCTTCGATGTAGTCGCCCACCCGAAAGGGGCGCAGCAAAACTAGGAGAACGCCAGCGGCTAAGTTGGAGAGGGAGCCTTGGAGGGCAAGGCCGATGGCCAAACCCGCCGAACCGATCACCGCAATCAGAGAGGCGGTTTCAACCCCGACTTGGCCCAGAACGGCCACGATCGTCAGCATCACCAAGCCAATTTGGGTGGCATTGGCGGTAAACCGGCTGAGGGTCTGATCGATCGTGGTGCGACTGAGCAAACGCTCTACGGCCCGTCGGCCCCAGCGAGCCAGCCGCAACCCGATCAGTAGGATCAAAATGGCGGCGAGAATCTTGAGGCCAAACTGGATTAACCAAGCTTGGAGGGTCACCGCTAGGCTGGTTACATTCTGGAGCAGTAGAGCATCGGGATCCATAAACTAGGCTTCTCGGTTAACTAGGCTTCAACTAGGCTTCTCGGTTGACGGTGGCGAGAATCTCGGCCAGGATTTCCGTTGCACCCTGTGCCCGCAGCTTTTGGGCCAGATCTAGGCCCAGGGCTTCGGCTTGCTCCGGTGTACCGCTAACTTCATCTTTCAGCAACCGCTGCCCATCTAGGCTAGCGACCATGCCTTTGAGGGTGAGGGTGCCGTTGTCGATCGCGGTATTGACCCCGATCGGCACCTGACAGCCCCCTTCCAGTTCCCGCAGGAAAGCCCGTTCCGCAAGGCAGCGCTGGGCGGTGGGGGTATGCTCCAGGGCTTTGATAATGTCTAGCACTTCGGGATCTTCGGTGCGGCATTCAATGCCTAGGGCACCTTGACCGACGGCATGGAGGGAAATCTCGGCGGGGATGACTTGGTGGATGCGATCGGCCATGCCAAGGCGCTGGAGGCCCGCAACGGCAAGAATAATGCCGTCATACTCGCCCGCGTCCAGTTTACCGAGGCGGGTGTTGAGATTGCCCCGGATATCTTTGAAGGTGAGGTGGGGATAGTAGTGGCGCAGTTGGGCGAGGCGGCGCAGGGAGGAGGTTCCGATGACAGCTCCTTCGGGCAGGCTGTCGAGTTGGCAGGCTTTGAAGTTTTCGTGGACCACTAGGGCATCGGCGGGATCTTCGCGCTCGGTGATGCAGCCCAGCATTAAGCCGTCGGGCAGGTTGGTGGGCAGGTCTTTGAGGGAGTGGACGGCGAAGTCTACCTGACCTTCGAGCATTCCGACTTCTAGTTCTTTGGTGAACAGGCCCTTGTCGCCAATTTTGGCCAGGGCTACATCCAGGATGATGTCCCCTTGGGTGCTCATGGTTTCAACGTCGAAGGTGCGACCGGGAAATTTCCGCTGCAATTCACCCTGGACCCAGTGGGTCTGCACAAGGGCAAGCTGGCTTTTGCGGGAACCGATGCGAATGGTACGGGGGGGGCTGGCAACCATGGCGGTGAACAAGATGACTGACTAACGGCGCGTATTTTAAAGCGGGCGATCGCGGCGCAATCAAGGCGGAATCCTCATTACGGCGACGATCGGGGGCAGGGACACAACGCCCCAAGCGGGGAAGAAAATCCCAAGATCTCACCATACCCCGTTGCTTGCCCCCCAGGCCGATCGCCCGTCAGGGCCGTCACAATTCGCAATAAA
>JBMTWK010000227.1:0-5622 GCA_049452395.1 Prochlorothrix sp.
CACCTTCAATCCCTGTTCCAGCCTCGATTCCGTCCTCTTTACACCCCCGAACAAAGTCCCCATGTCTACCCGACTGCGCAGCGCCATCCAAGCTGGTGAGTTTATTGTTACAGCCGAAGTCTCTCCGCCCAAGGGCGGGGATCCGGGCCACATGTTGGCCATGGCTGAAACCCTGAAGCACCGTGTCCATGGGGTGAATGTTACCGATGGGAGCCGTGCGGTGATGCGGATGTCTTCCTTGGCGGCCTGTGTGCTGTTGCAGCGCCAAGGCATTGAGCCAATCTGCCAGGTAACCTGCCGCGATCGCAACCGCATTGGCCTCCAAGCCGATCTCCTCGGTGCCCATGCCCTGGGGTTGCACAATATTTTGGCCCTGACGGGGGATCCCGTCAAAGCTGGGGATCATCCCAAGGCCCGCGCTGTTTTTGATTTGGAATCGGTGCGTCTGCTGACGTTGATCGAGAAGCTCAATACCGGCTTGGATTGGAACGATCAAGCCATGCCCGACGGTCCCACAACCCTCCTAGCGGGGGCGGCAGTTGACCCCCAACTGCCCAACGAGTCCGCCTTACAGAAGCGCTTTGAGCGCAAGATTGCTGCCGGAGCCGAATTTTTCCAAAGCCAGATGATTACGGACTTCGATCGCTTTGAGCAGTTCATGACCCAGGTGGCCAAACCCTGCGGTAAGCCGGTGCTGGCGGGGATTTTCCTGCTGAAATCGGCGAAAAATGCCGAATTTATTAACCGCTATGTGCCGGGGGTCCACATTCCCCAGTCCATCATCGATCGCCTTGCCCAAGCCCCCAAGCCCTTGGAGGAAGGGGTTGCGATCGCCGCCGAACAGGTCAAACTGGCCCAGCAACTCTGCGAAGGGGTCCATATTATGGCCATTAAGCGGGAAGATCTGGTTCCGGCAATTTTGGACCAAGCCGGGATCGCCCCCGTCGCTGCCCTAGCGCCGGATAATCTCCCCCTCACCCACAAGCCGGAAGTTTTGGGCCTGGGTGCAGAAGCAAAAGCGGTCGCCTAAGGGCTGCTTGGGGTTGGTTTTGCCTCAATTTGTCTGGTAATGACCCAAGTTGGGGATTTGGCTCAATCTAGCCTTAGACGGCTTGGGGGAACGTTTGGGTTTGGGTTTTGACCACCGTTTCCAGAATGGCGCAAAAGCGCTGGATGGGGGGGATTAAGAGCCGATCTTGGGTTGTGACGCAGACTACCTCCCGCGTTAGGCTGGGGCCGACGATCGATCGCACCGTCAAACTGGCATCTCCCGCCACCTCCACCAAAGCCGACTGGGGCAACAGCGCCACAGCCTGACCCCGCCGCACAATGCCCCGGAAGGCATCCAACGTATTCAACTCCAAGGCCACATGGAGAGACAGCCCCCGCTGGGCAAACTGCTCCTCAATCAAGCGCCGCATTCCATAGCCATCCTTAAAAACGGCATGGGGATACTGGGATAGGGCTTCCCAGGAAATCGGCCCAGACTGGCTGCTGAGGGGATGTTGGGCCGACATCAAGACTTGAATGGTGTCCTGGAATAGGGGGGTCACCACCATGGGGCTAGCCGCCGTTAAAAAGCGGTTCTGCATCACCACCGCAATGTCCACCAAGCCATCGCGCAGCACCTTGAGCGCCCGATCGCTGCCCAGGGCCGTCACCCGCAGTTGGACTTCGGGATACTCGCGACTAAAGTGCTCGAAGGCAGCGGGCAAGTGGTGGCAGCAAATGGAGCTAATGGCCGCAACACACAGCTCGGTTTGGTTACCCTGGAGTAAATCTGCTAATTCTTGGGTTGCCACGCGCCATTCTTGGCAAATGCGACGGGCACGGGGCAAAAGGCATTGTCCTGCCAGGGTGAGGCTAATGTGCCCACCTCGGTGGAAGAGTTCTGCGCCCACACTGGCCTCTAAAGCTTGGATTTGGCGGCTAATGGTGGATTGGTTGACGTGGCAGTGCTTGGCAGCGGCTTGAAAGCTGTGGGTCTCTGCGATCGCCAAAAAAGCTTGTAGTTGCTCAAGGCGCATAGTGAAGGCGGAGTTGTCAAAGAACTGAAGTGGGGATGCGGCGGGCCAGAGATCGAGGCTCAAGCGGCCAAAACTTAGGGGATCAAAACTCTAGGACGAACCATAACCTCGGTCTCCGCAAAAGCTGGGGGTTTACACAAAGCTGGGGGTTACAGCAACCTCAGACCCACCCTAGAAGAAAACCACCCCTTCCGTTTGTGTTAATCAACACAATTTTAAGGCTGCATGGGGTGATTCGGTTAGCCTGGGATCGCCGGAGGGCAACCCCCCCGCCTGGGACTCCCGTGGCATAGGGGACTGCTTGGGGTGTATCCCACTTTCGCCTATGGACAGCCGGTCCGGCTATCCCACAACCACCTCTTGGGTGGGATGGGCCTCTGGCCCGTCTAAAGTGGGATGGACCCACTTCTTGGACCCTCCCTGGTCCGCCTAAGCCTGAATGGGCTTGAATGCGTTACGCTAGCGCTAATAGAGCCAGACTTTTAGCCAAGCCGCTAGCCAGACTTTTAGCTAAATTCTGGGCCAAATTCTCTTGATTAAATGCCTATGACATCCCCACTCTCCTCCAACCCCCGCCTTAGCCTGGTGCGGGCCACGAGCTACGATCGCGACCCCCTCGATCGTGCCCTCCAGCAAACCCTCGACCCCTGGGGCGGCATGGCCCACTTTGTGAAACCGGGCGATCGGGTGCTGCTTAAGCCCAACCTCCTCACCGGCTCCCGTCCCACCAAAGACTGCGTGACCCGCATCGATCTCGTGGCGGCAGTGGCCCGTCAGGTCCAAGCTGTGGGGGGCAAGCCCTTTTTAGGCGATAGTCCCGCCTTTGGGTCGGCTTTGGGGGTGGCCAAGGCCAATGGCTACGGTCCCTTGTTGGAGGAGTTGGGCATTCCGGTGGTGGAGTTTAAGGGGCAGCGCTATGCGATCGACAACCCCGACTTTAACCACCTGCGCCTCTCTAAGGAGGCCATGGAAGCCGACGTGGTGATTAATCTGCCCAAGATTAAGTCCCACATGCAGCTCACCCTGACCCTGGGGGTGAAAAATCTTTTTGGCTGCGTTCCCGGCAAGATGAAAGCTTGGTGGCACCTGGAGGCGGGTAAGGATCGGGAGCGCTTTGGCACGATGTTGGTGGAAACGGCGCGGGCGATCGACCCTGATTTAACGATCGTCGATGGCATTGTTGGCCATGAAGGCAACGGCCCCAGTACCGGCGAACCGCGAGACTTGGGTCTTTTAGCAGCTTCGGATCATGTTTTCGCCCTCGATCTCGCCCTGACCCACCTCCTCGGCGTGGATCCCACAACGGTACCGACGATCGTGGCTGCCCAGCAGTTAGGGCTATGTTCTGATTTGGCGGATTGCCGGTTTCCCCAGGGCACGATCGAGGCGTTGCGGGTGGCTGACTGGAAGCTGCCGGATGCGATGATGCCGATCGACTTCGGTGCTCCCCGTGTGCTCAAGTCCACCTTTAAGCACCTCTACATTCGCTTTATTAAAGAACCGATGAACGCCTACAAGGTGGGTTAAGGGCCTGCGCAGCCTGCCATAATAGGGGCTGCTGACTCCAACCCTTTGCCCACCCTCAACTATGCGCCGTTATACTCTGCATCGCTTTTATCGCTTGGCCCTGTCCTGTCTGCTTGGGTTCACCCTTACGGGCTGCGCAGCCCTCAGCACCCAGGCCCAGCCCCTCACCCAAGCCTCTGACCTGGAAGCCCAAGTCTTGCAAATCATCCGGGACAACCCCGAAGTGATCTTGGAGTCGCTTCAGGAGTACCAGCGGGCGCAACAGGAGCAGCAGCGCCAAGCCCAGCGCCAGGTGCTGGAGCAGATGACGGCGAATGTTGATCAGTTCATTGGCCAATCGCCAACCCTGGGGGCCGCCGATCGCAAGATTGTTCTCGTGGAGTTTTCCGACTTTCAGTGTCCCTTCTGTGCCCAGGCCCACACGGTGCTGAAAAACTTTATGGCGCAACAGGGCGATCGGGTCACCCTCGTCTATAAGCACTTCCCCTTAACGGAAATTCACCCCGAAGCCCTCCCCGCTGCCACTGCCGCCTGGGCTGCCCAGCAACAGGGCCAATATTGGGCCTTTCACGATGCTCTGTTTGCCCAGCAACAAGCCCTAGGGGAGGAGCGCTACGGGGAAATTGCCCGCAGTTTGGGCTTGGATGTGGCGAAATTTAACCGCGATCGCACCAGCCCCGAAGCCCTCACCGCCGTGAACCAAGATCGGGCCATGGCGATCCAGTTGGGTCTGCGGGGAACCCCTAGTCTGTTCTTAAATGGTCGCCCGATCGAGCTACCCCTCACCGTCGAAAAACTGGAAGCCCTGATCGCCGATCTTCCCTAGCCGGGGAGCAGCCCACTTTAGCGACTTAACCAATCTGGTAGGGGCAAATTCTCCGTGCTTGCCCTGGTTTTGGGCCAAAGAGGGTCGGCACGGGGGCACGACCCCTACCAAGCTTCTTCCAAAGTGGGATGCACCCCCTAGCTGTCCCTGCTCACCGTGGATTAACAAAACTTAACGGTTCTGAACTGGCCCAGGGTCCATCGCTGCCCGTAGAACTACAGGGCGCAAAACTACGGAGGAATTAGCGCCGTAGATCTGCGGAGGGCGATCGTGGGGGGCACCGCGAGGTCATCGCCCTTGCAGCCCTGGTCCACGGTCCTCAACCAGCCCTAGATCAGCGTTCTGGCCTTATCGGTCGAAAATCGGGAGGCGATCGCCGCTGGGATGCTGCTTGCTAGGAAGTTGCAACCTCCCCGCAAAAATCGGAACCTCACCTTCGGGAATCCACGGTTTTTTCCGGAACCTTTACAGAAAACTTATAAAACCACTGGGGCGGATATCAACTCTTCCAGGCCCATTTTGCTCGGAAACTCCCGTAGTCTTTCGAGTTTACGCAGCCCTTGGTCTCCCAAGACAATGGACTTACACCTGAAGTTCCACTGTTGTTGGAATAACCAAGATGAAAAGCAATTTACGCCTTGTTTCCGCCCTTTGCACGAGTTTTGCCCATCCGATCCGTTGGACTGCTTTAGCCCTCCCGATCGCGATCGTCGCCCAGAGCCTGGTGGGAACTCCGGCCCTTGCGGATGAACTAGCTGCGGAAAACTCCGCCACAGCAGAAGCCCCTGCCGCAACCTTAGAACCAACTCCAGCCTTAACCCCGGAAGCCGCTGCCTTGGCCACTGCCGACCTTTTGGATCAACTCGCAGCAGAACTGCGGGGCACCCCGACACCTGCCCCCGCCCCAACTGCGGCTCCCGCCTCTCCCTTGCTGCTCTCCCCCGCCGATCGCCTTAACCCTGGGCAAACCCTCACCCCCCAGCCCGCCGCCGATCCGGCCCTAGAAGCCCCGGCCACCGAGACCACCCCAGCGGCAGAGCTAGAGTCGAATTCCTAAGCGAATCGGGAGCATCCCACTTTAGCGATTTAACCGACCGGGTAGGGGCAAACCCCCCGTGGTTGCTCTGGTTTTGGACCGAAGCGGAGAGCCACGGGGGCACGACCCCGACCAAGGTATCTTCTAAAGTGGGATGCTCCCATTAGTCGCCGTATTGGCTGGTGCTGATTTTGCCCCGAAAGACG
>JBMTWK010000228.1:0-5621 GCA_049452395.1 Prochlorothrix sp.
CTTCTTGGGGATCCTCGGTCCACCTTAAAAATCTCTTTATAAATTAGCTCTAATGGTCTAATTTTAGAATCTCTTTATATTCCGATCGGGTTCGTTTACATTTCTATGGATTCAGAGGGGTTAGACCGTGTTCAGATCCTTGCGACAAGATGAAGCTGGGATGAAGGAAGTGTGAAGCTGAGATGAAGTTTTTTCTATTTTCATTAAAAACGCAAACTCACAAAATCTACGTGAGTTAGATCACAGATTTATAGACGCTGGATCACAGAGGCTGGGGTTAACGGATCGGTAAAAACCCCAATTGGGTGACTGAGGTTTTAGATGGGTTTTGCTTAAGAGGATGTTGATAAACCTAAGAAGGTTCCCTGTGGGCTGCTCCTTCGGCGATCGTGTGATGGCATGGATTTCTCTGGGCCGACTGCAAGTCGGCGATCCCGGTTGTAGTACGAGTTTCTCTGGGCCGACTGCAAGTCGGCGATCCCAGGGATCCCAGGCATCCCAGGGATCCCTGCAAGGGGGCAATCGGGGTTGTGGCACGGGTTTCTCTGGGCCGACTGCAAGTCGGCGATCCCAGACATCCCAGGGATCCCAGCAAGGGGGCGATTGTTATGGCCTGAATTTCTCTGGGCCGACTGCAAGTCGGCGATCCCAGGGATCCAGGGATCCAGGGATCCAGGCACCCAGGTACAGGCATCCCAGGTAAGGGGGCGATCGGGGTTAGAGTACTAATTCTCCGAGGCCGATGTAGTCGATGCCTTCGGGGGTGACTTGAAAGCGGCAGGGAAGGACTTCTAGGCCGTGGTCGATCGCCGATCTCAGCAGTTGTCCGTAGGTGGGGTCGGCTTCGTCGCCGGGGGAAAATTGGGGGCAGTCATCACGGTTGATGAAGTAGAGCATGGCGGCGCGGGACTGGGGTAAGACGGCGATCAGTTCCCGGAGGTGCTTCTGTCCCCGTGTGGTGACGGTATCGGGGAAGAGGGCGAGGCGGCCTTTGACCCAGGTGGTGTTTTTAACTTCGAGGTAGAGGGAACTGAGGTCGCCCTTGGGGTTGGTATAGTCTAGGCAAAAGTCAACTCGACTTTTTTCTTGGCCGTAGGGTACTTCCCGCCGAATTTGCTGGTAATCGCCCAATTGGGGCCAAAGGTGCTGCTCTAGGGCGATCTGAACCACCCGATTTGGCAAACTGGTATTAACCCCGACCCAAGTCGGCTCGTTGTCCTGGACCTGGATTAACTCCCAGGTATAGGCTAGCTTGCGCTTGGGATTGTCGCTGTGGGAGACATAAACCCGCGCTCCGGGCTGGTAAATCCCGGTCATGGGGCCGGTATTTGGGCAATGGGCCGTAATAACTTCGCCATTGTCCAGTTCAATGTCTGCAAAGAAGCGCTTGTAGCGATTGATGAGGGTACCGGGCAGGAGGGGCGGATAGGGGTAGAGCATAGTTTTTTGGGGGGAGGGACAGGCCAGAGGTCTATCCCACAAGCTGTCATTGGGGCAACCTGTAATTCAGGGCAACCACGGGGGGTTTGCCCCTACCGAGCAGAACCGGGGCAACCTGTAATCTAGGGCAACCACGGGGGGTTTGCCCCTACCGAGCAGGACCGGGGGCAACCTGTAATTCAGGGCAACCACGGGGGGTTTGCCCCTACTGATGGGATGACCTAGACGACCTCTACGGGGACGGCGATCGCTTCTTCGTCGTCTTCGGGGGCGATCGGGGGGCTAACTTTGCTGCTGACTTTGCTTTCGGGTTCTAGGGGTGACTCTGGGGGAGCATCTTTGGCGTGGCTAAAGAGCAGTTGGTCATCTTGGACGGTGACCACGATCGTGTCGCCTTCGGTAAAGGTGTTTTCCAGGAGTTTGGTGGCGATCGGGTTTTCTAGCTCCCGCTGGATGGCCCGCTTGAGGGGGCGTGCGCCATAGGTGGGGTCATAGCCCGCTTCAGCAATGTGGATTTGGGCGGCGGGGGTGAGCCGGATGTTGATTTTTTGGTCTGCGAGGAGGGACTCAATGCGCTTAATTTGGATGGCGACAATTTGGCGCAGTTCCGATCGATCCAAGGAGTGGAACAGAATCAAATCATCGATGCGATTGAGGAATTCCGGGCGAAAATGGCGGCGCAGACTGTCCATGACTCGCTTGCGCATCTCTTCATATTGGCTATCGTCGCCGGAGACATCCAAGATATACTCACTGCCAATGTTGCTGGTCATGACAATGACGGTATTGCGGAAGTCGATCGTCCGGCCTTGGGAGTCGGTAATGCGGCCATCGTCCAGCACTTGGAGCAGAATATTAAAGACATCGGGGTGTGCTTTTTCGACTTCATCCAGCAGCACCACGGAGTAGGGCCGACGGCGGATGGTTTCCGACAGTTGTCCTCCTTCTTCATAGCCCACATAACCGGGAGGTGCCCCCACCAGCCGCGCTACAGAATGCTTCTCCATGTACTCGGACATATCGATCCGCACCAGGGCATCATCGCTGTCAAAGAGGCAGTGGGCTAGGGCGCGGGCTAATTCCGTTTTGCCGACCCCCGTCGGTCCCATAAAAAGAAAGGAGCCGATCGGGCGGCCCGGATCCTTCATTCCAGCCCGTGCCCGTCGAATTGCGGCGGATACCGCAGAAACTGCCTCACTTTGGCCAATGACCCGCTGGTGTAGCACTTGCTCCAATTGGAGGAGTTTTTGCCGCTCGGTTTCCAGAAGACGATTGACGGGGATGCCGGTCCAGCGGGCGACTATTTCGGCGATATCGCCGTCGGTGACCTCTTCCCGCAGCATGGTTTGGCCGCTGTCTTGCATGGCTAGCAATTCCGCCTCTTTATCGGCTTTTTCCTGCTCTAGGGTTGCCATGCGGCCATACTTTAACTGGGCTGCTTTGTTGAGATCGGCATCCCGCTCGGCTTGGTCAATTAAGACCCGCAGTTGCTCTTCTTCTTCCTTGATGTGGTTAATGGCATCTAGCAGGACTTTTTCTGATTCCCACTGGCTATGGAGGGCGTTGTACTTGGTTTGTAGGGTGGCGATTTCCTGCTCAATGCGATCGAGGCGCTCCTGGGAAGTCTTAAAGGGGGTCGGTTCCCCGTTATTGGCCGCAGATTCTTCCCCTTCTAGGGAAATTTTCTCCATTTTAAGCTGGTTAATGCGGCGATCGAGGAGTTCCAACTCTTCCGGCTGGGAGGTGATCTCCATTTTCAACTTGGCGGCGGCTTCGTCTACGAGATCGATCGCCTTGTCCGGCAGGCAGCGATCGCTGATGTAGCGGTTGGATAAACTAGCAGCAGCAACGAGGGCAGAATCGAGGATTTTCACGCCATGGTGAACTTCATAGCGATCCTTCAAGCCCCGCAGGATGGAGACCGTATCTTCCACGGTGGGCTGGTGAACCATAACCTGCTGAAAACGGCGCTCTAGGGCCGGATCCTTTTCAATAAACTTGCGGAACTCGTCGAGGGTGGTTGCCCCAATGCAACGCAGCTCCCCACGAGCCAACATGGGCTTGAGTAGGTTTCCGGCATCCATAGCGGATCCCTGCTGACCGCCCCCCGCGCCGACAACGGTGTGGAGTTCATCAATAAAGAGGACGATGCGACCTTCGGAGTCGATCACTTCTCGCATGACCGATCGCAGGCGATCCTCAAATTCACCGCGATATTTGGCCCCTGCAATGACGGATCCCATGTCTAGGGTGATTAAACGCCGGTTTTTGAGGGATTCCGGCACTTCGTTTTTGATAATGCGCTGGGCGAGTCCTTCGGCGATCGCGGTTTTACCCACCCCCGGTTCCCCGATTAAGACGGGATTATTCTTGGTCCGGCGGGAGAGAACCTGAATCACCCGGCGAATCTCGTCATCCCGGCCAATTACGGGGTCTAGCTTGCCTTCTTCGGCTAATTCCGTCAGATCTCGTCCATACTTCTCTAGGGGGCTGGGGCCAGATTCCATGCGGGCTTCCTTGGCCTTGGCGATGTTGGCCCGTCGGGTTTTAATGACTGTTTGGAGCTTGGCGGCATCGACCTGAAAGCCTTGGCAGATGCGGCGACCACAGCGATCGTCCTCCGCAAAGCCCATCAGCAAATGCTCAACTCCGATGTACTCGTCCTGCCACAGTTGCCGCGCCTGATCGGCCTTGTCCAGCATCTCATCCAGCCCCCGCCCCAAATAAAGCTGGGTTCCCCCGGCCATATTCCGCATTTGGCGGCGGGCAAAGTCTTCGACCTGCTGCAACAGCGCCACGGGGTCTACATCGGATTGGTTCAGAATCGTGGCGGCAGTCCCGTCCTGTCCCTCCAGCAGAGCAATGATCACATGTTCCACCTCCAACTGTTGCTGACGGAAGCGGCGCACGACTTCCTGGGAGGAGACGATCGCATCCCAGGCTTTTTCGGTAAATTGATTCGGATCAGACGGCTGCATGGACAGGCTCAGGGGGAAAACAGGGCAATCAAAGCAGCCCTAGCCGGGGACTAGGGCGCGGTTCTTAACAATCTATAACAAATCGATCGGAATTGCTGAGTTCTCCTTGACAGACGGGGGGCATCCCGCCATGAGGGGGGCTTCGGACCAAAGCCAGGGCAACCACGGGGGGGTTTGCCCCTACGCAATTGATTAACGGATAAACCCCTCAAACTTTAAGGGTGCGCTCTACAAACCCTCTCAAGTCTAAAGAACTGTAACAGTTCATTTCTGCTCACTAAGTTGCTTAGGGGCGAGGTGCTAGGATTCCCTAAAAATAATATTGCTGGAAGTTAGGATGGGACAGTACTGCTGTCCTATCTCGATTTCAAAACACATCCACGGTTCAAGAGAAACCCTATGGCAGAAACATTGACCGGCAAGACTCCCGTCTTCGGGGGCAGCACAGGCGGTTTGCTGAAAAAGGCTGACCTAGAAGAAAAGTACGCTATCACCTGGACAAGCACCAAAGAGCAGGTGTTTGAAATGCCCACGGGTGGCGCGGCAACCATGAATGAAGGCGAAAATCTTCTTTATTTGGCCCGTAAAGAGCAGTGCTTAGCCTTAGGTCGCCAACTGCGCACCAAGTTCAAGCCCAAAATGGACAACTATAAGATCTACCGTGTCTTCCCCACTGGTGATGTGGAGTATCTACATCCTAAGGATGGCGTGTTCCCTGAGAAGGTCAACGAGGGCCGTAGCGCTGTAGGCAGTGTTGCTCGTAAGATTGGCGACAATCCGGAGCCTGCTGCGGTGAAGTTCAGCGGTAAGGATACCTTTGAAGCTTAGGGCTTTAATGCTGATTTAGAGGCTTATTAAACCCTCACGGGTGTTACAAAGCTAAATGATGCTCTCAGCTTAGTGTGGGAGCTTTTGAGGTGGGCTATGCCCACTTTTTTTTTGCTGTTTGATTGGGTTTAGGAAGAGATTTCTGGCTCGGCGCTTTTCTGGTTCCCATGCTCTGCGTGGGAACTTGGCTCGGCGCTCTAGCGCCCTCTTTTTGCAATACTACGGGACGCTGGAGTGTGGGAACGAGGGGAACCCGCTCTTTTGCAATACGCTATGGGACGCTGGAGCGTCTGGGAGGCATTCCCACGCTGGAGCATGGGAACGAGGGGGTTCCAGGGGATTGGAGCCGCCGATTGCAGGTTGGCGATTCCAGGG
>JBMTWK010000229.1:0-5593 GCA_049452395.1 Prochlorothrix sp.
CGATGGACCCCCCTCTAACCCTCTTTCTTCCGTTAACCCCTGAATAGTTACCCTATGGCGTGAGTCCAGGTAGCCATACCTTCCAGTCCGATTTAATTCCGGAATATACAGAGCAGGGCGATGAGCCGAGGGCCGTGGAGTATGTTTTGGCCATTACCCGCGACGTTACCGCAGAGAAACAAATGGAATCCCAACTGCGCTTGGCTGTTGAACAGGATGGTCTCACCCAGGTGGCGAACCGTCGGATGTTTAACCAATATTTGGAAGAACAATGGCTACAAGCGCTCCAATCCCAAACCCCCTTGGCGCTCATTCTCTGTGATGTGGACTTTTTTAAGCTTTATAACGATACCTATGGGCATTTGGCGGGGGATGAGTGTTTGCACCGGGTTGCCCAAGCCCTGGCTAGGTGCGTGAGACGATCGCAGGACTTGGTAGCCCGCTATGGGGGTGAGGAATTTGGCCTGATTTTGCCCAATATGGACCTAAAGGAAGCCTCTGACCTGGCCGATCGGCTCCGCACGACCATCCTCAACTGTCAAATTCCCCACCAATCCTCTCCCATTTCCCCCTATCTCACCTTAAGCCTGGGTTGCGTCAGCGGCATACCCCAAATCAACCTGCAATCTGCCGATCTCATCACCCAAACGGATCTCTGCTTATATCAAGCCAAACGCTGGGGCCGTAACCAGGTGAGCATGGCCCAGCTTGCCTCAGCCTAGACTCAAGCCCCCTCCAGGCATCCAACCCCAGGGCATCCTCGCCCCACGCATCGCCCCAGGCATCCCAAGCCCCAGACAACCGGAGCTAGACATTGGGACCGATCGCGTCGATCGCCGCCTCCAACGCGATCGCCACATGGGTCCAATGGGTGCCCCCCTGGCAAAAGACCACATAGGGTTCCCGCAACGGCCCATCCGCAGAAAACTCCGACGTACTGCCATCAATAAACGTCCCCCCCGCCATCACCAACTGGCTCTCATATCCCGGCATCGGGGCCGGAATGGGATCCAAATAGGATCCCACCGGGGAATACTTTTGGATTGCGCGGCAAAAGGCGATCAACTTTTCCGGCGAACCGAGCTTCACCGCCTGGATCACATCCCGCCGGGGCGCTTGGGGTAACGGATTGACCGGATAGCCCAACTGTTGAAAAACCTGGGCCGTTAGGTGATTGCCCTTCAGCGCCTCCCCCACCATTTGGGGAGCCAGAAACAGCCCCTGGAACAGCAGCCGATTTTGGTCAAAGGTCGCCCCCCCTTCGCTGCCAATCCCCGGAGCCGTCAGCCGACAGGTCGCCTGTTCCACCAACTCCGCCCGTCCCGCCACATAGCCCCCCGCCGTCACGATCGTCCCGCCGGGATTCTTAATCAACGACCCCGCCACTAAATCCGCCCCCACCGCTGGTGGCTCCTGGGTCTCCACAAACTCCCCATAGCAGTTATCGACAAAGCAAATCGTGTCAGGATTCTGGGCCTTCACTAACTCCACAATGCGTTGAATGTCCGCCAGGGAAAGGCTCGATCGCCAGCTATAACCACAGGATCGCTGAATCAGGACCAAGCGCGTTTTTGGCAATATTGCTGTTGCTAAAGTCTGCCAATCGATGTGACCCTGGGGGGTAAGATCCAACTGGCGATAAGTAATTCCAAACTCTGCCAGCGATCCTTGGCCCGGTTCCCGCAGACCAATCACCTCCTCCAGCGTGTCGTAGGGTGCCCCCGCAACGGCCAAAAGCTCATCTCCGGGCCGCAGTACCCCATAGAGACAAGCCGCGATCGCATGGGTCCCCGAAACAAACTGCACCCGCACCGCTGCCGCCTCCGCCCCCATTAGCTCCGCAAAGACCTGATCCAAAACCTGCCGCCCCAAGTCATCATGACCATAGCCGCTCACACCGGCAAAATGGTGGGGTCCCAAGCGGTGACTCCGCAAAGCATTAAGAATTCTTTCTAAATTTTTCTTGACCTGAGCGTCAATACCATAAAAAATTGAATGTAGTGCATTTTCTGCCTGGTGAATTTGTTCGCTGCTATACATCTAGACCTCATAAGCGAGCATTGGGAAAATTCCATTATCCCTGGTGACGGTAACCTGTCCAGTCTCGGCAAGCCCTGGCCTCGCATCCCCTCTGATGCAGCCGCCCCCGCTTGAATGACTCAGGGACCACACTCCATACGGTATCTGGTAGGCCGACCTCTGTGGAGGTCTGGTCACAAGATGTCGGCAAAAATTGCTTACGCCTGAGGTTTTTTGAAGGTCCTTCCGTCGTCTCACAACCAACGGGAGTCCTTAGTAGCTTGGTAGAAGCTTACGGGTTCCTACCAAGCCTGGGCAGGCCAGTGCACTCAGTTTGTCGTAGTTTAACTATTTGCATGACCGTAGCTGCTGCTGAAAAACGTCCTCTGGATTGGATCACAATCACTTTTATCTCGGGACTACACATTGGATCGCTCCTGGTGCTCTTCCCTAGATATTTCACCTGGACTGGTCTGGGTCTAGCCATCTTTATGTACTGGCTCACGGGTTGTGTGGGAATCACCATGGGTTGGCACCGTCTGATCTCTCACCGAAGCTACCAGGTGCCCAAGTGGCTGGAGTACTTTTTTGTCTTCTGCGGTAGTCTCTCCTGCCAAAGCGGCCCAACTGAATGGATCGGCCTGCACCGCCATCACCACGCCTACTCTGATACAGATCAAGACCATCACAGTTCCAAAAAGGGCTTTTGGTGGAGCCACATTAACTGGATCTGGTTTGAAGTAGAAGCCCGCAAAGAGCTACCCCGCTTCACCCGTGATATTGCCTCGGATCCCGTCTACCGCTTTTTTGATAAATACTTTATCCAGTTACAGTTTGTCCTGGGCTTCATGTTCTACATTGCCGGTGACCTTCTGGTGGATAACGGCATGTCCTTTGTCGTTTGGGGTATTTTCTTCCGCCTCGTTTTCCTCTACCACTGCACCTGGCTGGTGAACAGCGCGACCCACAAATTTGGCTACCGCACTTACGAAACCGAAGATAAATCTACCAACTGCTGGTGGGTTGCCCTCCTTGCCTTTGGTGAAGGTTGGCACAACAACCACCACGCCCATCAATACTCTGCTCGTCACGGGTTGAAGTGGTGGGAATTTGATATCACCTGGATTCTGATTAGCTTC
The DNA here is from genome assembly GCA_049452395.1 of Prochlorothrix sp. Lineage (GTDB taxonomy): Bacteria > Cyanobacteriota > Cyanobacteriia > Prochlorotrichales > Prochlorotrichaceae > Prochlorothrix. Next base: position 3,159 of record JBMTWK010000229.1, read on the forward strand.
TTGGAGCGCCTGGGCTTGGCCAGCAAGATCAAGCTCATTGACCCGGCTGATTTGGCTTAACCCCCCCCTCGATCGCAACCGTTGTGATGGAGTTTTGGGATAGCCGCAGCGTTGGGAAGCTGTGAACCCTATCCCTAGCCAAAACAAACCACTCTTGAAGACCACTCCTTCATCGGGGTGGTTTTTTAATGGGATGCGGTATCCTAAGGCAAACAAACGGCATCGGGGTCGCTGACCTTCATCATTCACAAGAAAAAGGGAGCAATCAATGAGTGGAAGTCCTCTGGGTGGAGCTTGGGGTTTGGGCAACTGGAGTCGGCGCTTAGGGTATGCGCTGCTCCTGGGCGGGCAAACCTGTGTGCATTTGCTCCAGGGCCGAATCAACTGGCGGAACACCCTTGAACAGATGGCTGACGTTGGTCCCCAGTCCCTCTTGATTACCTTTGTCTCCGCTTTCTTTGTGGGGGCTGTGTTTACGATTCAGGCGGCACGGGAATTTTTGAATTTTGGTGCAGACGCGGTGGTGGGGGGTGTGCTGGCTTTGTCGCTGTTGCGGGAGTTAGCCCCAGTGTTGGCCGCTGTCTTGCTGGCGGGGCGCATTGGCTCAGCCTTTGCAGCGGAAATTGGCACCATGCGGGTGACGGAGCAGATTGATGCCCTCTATATGCTCAAAACAGACCCGGTGGATTACCTCGTCCTGCCCCGCGTGCTGGCCTGCTGTGTGATGACCCCCATCCTCACGCTTATTTTCTTCCTGGTGGGGATGCTGGGGGGGCTGTTGGTGGCGACGGAGGTCTATCGCATTAGCGCCTATGTCTTTTTGACCTCGGTTCAGAACTTTTTAGGCCCCTGGGACATTATTAGTGCGGTGATTAAGGCGATCGTCTTTGGGGCGCTGATTGCGGTGATTGGCTCAAGCTGGGGTCTGAGCACGAGTGGCGGAGCCAAGGGAGTAGGCACCTCAACTACGGCTGCTGTGGTGACAGCTCTGCTGGCGGTTTTTATTTCTAACTTTTTCCTGTCGGGTCTGATGTTCCAGGGCTTGGGCAGTGCCATCAGCCAAGGGGTCGGACAGTAGTCGGACAGTAGTCGGGCAGTAGTCGGACAGTAGCACAGGCTCCTGTGCGATCGCCCTATCTTTCTCGGTGGGCCTTGCGATCGCCCTATCTTTCTCAATGGACCTTGCGATCGACCTCGGTGGGCCTTGCGATCGCCCAAGCAACCAACCCGATCGCTAAAACTTAACCTCAATTTCGGCAAGTGTATAGATTTTGTGCAGCCCAGTCAGGAAATCTGGCTCAGGACGTACAATGGGCAACGGACTTCTATCCGAAGGCACTTTAACTGAAGTGCTCCAACCCCAAAGCCCTTGAAAATGCGGCAATTTTTTGAACAGCCAGCGATAAGGCTCAGTCAGACAAGATAAGGACCGGATTTGCGGGAGATAACCCGTTGAACTTCCGGTCCTTTGTCCTGTTGTGCAGTTTTTAGGATTAGTTCTGAGTTACGTTCAATTCTGAGTTGGTCCTGATTCTGCAACTCCCTAAGGTCGCTTTGGCTGCCGATCGCCCGCCGATCGCCGCCGTAACCCTAGCTTTGGTCCCTCACCCCTCAACTCCTGGGGCGCTCCCCCGCGATCGTCCCTAGCTTCGTTTGACTCTATCCTTTCTCAACTTATTTGCACCTTGCCCATGACTTCTGCTCTAGCCACCAGTCCCGTTGCTCCTTCTGCCACTGTGGCTCCCCCGATCGCACCCATTGCTCCTTGGAGTGATGACTACCTGACGGGGGATGGGTTAATCGACGCTCAGCACAAAAATCTCTTTCGCCTGGTTAATGAACTCCATGCTTTGATGCAGCAGGGAACCAGCAGCATGGCGATTAAACGACGGCTAGAGGAGCTAGTCGCCTGTACTACAGAACACTTTGATATGGAAGAAGAGCGAATGGAGGCGCTGGGTTATCCCAACTTGGAGGCGCACTGTAAGCGGCACACAGCCCTGAAGGAGCGGATCCAACTGGCCCTCGATAAGGTGAACCAAGGCAATGGCGTGATCCCCCTGGATGTCTCGACCTGCCTCAGTGAGTGGATGATCCACCACATCAAGGGCGAAGATCAGCGCATGATCCAGTTTTTCCGCACCTTCGATGAACCCTAGACCATAGGCAGGGTTTAACGGGTGTAGGGGCGGGTTTTCGCCAAAATTTCAGCCCTACCCCCAGATCTAAAAAACCCGCCCTCTTCGCTGGTCTAGGACTCCAAGAGGACGGGTTTGGTTGATTGTAGGGTTATTGGCCGAAATTGTGCTAAAAGAGGGCAGGTTTGGGTGATTTTGGGGTGGGTGGCTGATATTTCTGCTGAAACCCGCCCCTACAGGTGTTTTTGTTTTTTTTGGCTTGGCAGGTTGGGGTTAAAAAGCTTGGATCCAGGCTTT
>JBMTWK010000230.1:0-5584 GCA_049452395.1 Prochlorothrix sp.
GCAGAACCAGAATCGGCAGAACCAGAATCGGCAGAACCAGAATCGGCAGAACCAGAATCGGCAGAACCAGCGGCGATCGCACTGCTCAGGAGTTCCCGCTCTTCCTTGAATTCCTCACAGGCAACACAATACCAACCCTGCTGTTGGCCCAGGTAGATGTCGCCTTGCTGCTCGACCCGGTGGAAAAATTCCTGCACAATCTTTTCATGGCGACGATCGGTGGTGCGACTGAAGCGATCGTACTGAATCAGAAGCTTCTCCCACAGGCTTTGAAAGCTCTCAACAATTTCATCACAATGGGCCTGGGGCGCTTTGCCGCGTTGCTCGGCGGTGCGTTGGATTTTCTGGCCATGTTCATCGGTCCCAGTGATGAAGAGGGTGGGATGGCCCTGGAGGCGGTAGAAACGGGCGAGAGTGTCAGCGGCGATCGTGGTGTAAGCGCTGCCAATATGGGGGATAGCGTTAACGTAGTACAGGGGGGTTGTAATGGAGAAGGGTTGTAATAAATCGTCCACGGGTCTCTTTTGTTAACAGGTATCTTTGTTAATCGTCTCGCAAGGTATTACTATACGCTGCCGGAATCAATCTCACCAAAAGGGATCACGAGTTCACCTGAAACGGGTGACCCAGGGTTCTAGCCCCCGTGAGCGCACTGCTTGAGTCTTAACCTTGAGTGTTAGCTTAGTGTGGACCACGATGATCCCCGATCTCTACAAACGTTGCTAAACCTTGAGGATCATTTGTATATGTCTATACTTGGTGACATTCAGTCACATCGTCTTTAAGGTTATTTATATTTGCGGGGCTAGGGTCACCCACCCCGATCGGGATTCATCCCCTCAAAAAAATCTCCGTAGGGGTCGCGCCCCCGTGGCTCCCCTCTTCGAGCCGAACCAGGACAAGCACCGGGAAGTTACCCCACCCCGATCGAACCCGAAAAATCCCCGTAGGGGTCGCGCCCCCGTGGCTCCCCTCTTCGAGCCGAACCAAGCAAACCCGATCGAACCAGCCCCCTATCCCCGCCTACCCAACGCTAAGCCAGCGCAAATCTTAGACCCGTTTCGCTACCCTATTTTTCCACTACAGAGATGGCGAATTGGCAGAGGCTGCCGCTGCTTCTGCCGCCGCTTCTGCCTTAGAGAGCCGCAGCGCACCCTCTGCGAGGGACTGGACCACACGCCGCAAAATGCCATTAATCAGCCGCCGCCCTTCATCATCGCTGTAGCGCTTCGACAGTTCCACCGCTTCGTTAATCGCCACCTGGTGCTCCATTTCCAGGAAAACAATCTCCGCAACGGCAAGGCGCAAAATATCTTGATCAATGCGGGGGAGCCGGTTGAGCTGCCAGTCCACCATGGCACTGTTGAGAACCCGATCGATCTCGACCCTTTCCCCCTGGACTTGGCGGCAGAGCTTCAGGGCAAAAGTCCGAATTTCCTCCTGTCGCGCCATGTGGATCAATTCCGGCAACTCTAGGGCTAGGCTGATTCGGTTGAGGGCCTTTTGGGTGAGATCAGCGGACTCCTTGACCATGGTTTTGGCGCTGAGGAGCGTGGGGGCAGTGATGTCGCTGTTGAGGAGTTGCTCGTTGCCCTGGGTTAGCTCCATGGCTGCGGTTTCCAGGGATTCATGGGCCTCCAGGACCAGGGTGCGCACCGTGGCCAAAAGCAGTGCATCTAGGGAGGTGTCATCGGTGAGGTTGAGGGCGCGGTTGGAGAGTTGGCCCAGGACGAGTAGGGCAAGTTCGCGGGCAAGGCGGCGGGGCTGACGTTGGGGGAGCATGGATGGGATGGGGGGTGGGTTTCGCTGGGGGCTGGATGAGAGGGGGCAGCGTGATTGAGGCTGGAGCAGTCCAATGCTGCAATTTCTAAGGCAGCCGAGGCAACAGCTTCTGCCCCATGGGGTTCGGTGCTGGGGTTGCTGGGGAAGGTCTCAGGGGAGGAGGTGTGGATTGGCTCACTGTGGGCGCTGCCAGTGGAGCTGCCATTGGAGCTGCCAGTGGAGCGGCTGGAGTGAACCGTATTGTTGTGGGACGAGCCAGCTTTGTCGGGGGTTGCTTTTGCTGCGCTTGTACTGCGGTTGCTGCCCCCTGGCCCATGGGGTGCCACAATTCCCCCAGAGATTAGCACCTTAAAGGCATCTTCTACGGACATGTCGGTGTCGATCACCTCATTCTCTGCCACTATGACATACCAGCCCGTCGTGGGGTTGGGGGTAGTGGGGATGAAGAGGCTGAGCATGGGGGTTTCCAGGTGATCCTGAAAGGCGCTGCCCACTGCGCCCGTCACAAAGGCGATCGCCCACACACCCTTGCGGGGATATTCCAGCAGCACCACACGGCGAAACCGATCCTGGGTGTCGCGGAAAAGGGTTTCGAGGAGTTGTTTAAGGGTTTTGTAGAGGGAACCGGCGAAGGGAATGGCCTGGAGGGTCCGTTCTCCAAGGTCCAAGAGCCACTGTCCGGCGATATTCCGGGCCATGAGGCCAATAAACATAATGATCAGCAGGGGAACTGCAAGGCCAATCAGCAGATTGAGCAGGTTCCCGACGAGCGGATCAAGGTCGTTAAAGGGATTAATTTGTTTAGGGACGCGGGTTAAGAAGGTGAAAACCCAGCGGGCGATCGTTGTGCTTAACCAGATGGTTGTTGCCAGTGGGATCACCACGAGCAACCCTGCAATGAGATCGTTTTTAAAGTCTTGTTTTAGGCGTTCTAACACAGATACTCTTCCTAAGCAGGCACAGACTTTCCCGCTTACCTTCAACCCTGAACGATAGCCCTAGATAGCCCTACAGCAATCCTATGCAAGAGCCGAACACCCCCACCCCCAGCCCCTCTTCCAAGGGAGGAGAGGAGGGCAAGATCGTCCATGATGCTTTTAGGATCACGTATAGATAGCCCTAAATCGGAGCAGATCAATGACCGCTGTCTTGGTGGGTTTGCATTAAACCCATTCAGTCCAGGGGGAGAAAACTGGGAGGGAAAAGCGATGCTCCAGGACCCCATGCAGCGTTGGTGATGGCTTCTCGACGGCTGGGAACAGTCCCTCGCTTTGACCAAAGGTCTTGAGAAGTTCATTGAAGGTATGCGTATCGATCGGCATACCCTTGCTCTGCGTGCATCTTAGAGCTGATTTATGAAGTAAATCTTAAGAGAGCTGAAAGCACTGTAGTGAAGGGGTTGTAGCGATTCGGTACTCAAAAACACTATTTTGCAAAACCCCTGCTATGACTGCGTTTCAGCGACTTCGTAAATCAGCTCTTATACCGCACACAAGGAAGGGTAAACCTTGGGACTTCATAACTCTTTCTATATTAAGAAGACTTGTAAAGAAGTGTTGCAAGTCTTTCAGAAAAGGAGTGCGGTTTGCCCCTCTGTTTGCCCATTATCTCAGCTAGGGGATGTTTTGCAACAAAGTATGTATCCCTTTTTACAAATTCTTAGGGCGGACGATCGATCTGGGCCAAGGATCATGGCAAACCTTGCCCATCAGCGGGCTAGGAACCTCTCTAGGAACCAATCTCTCATGGTTGCAAGAATTTCTGTAGGGGTCGTGCCCCCGTGGCTCCCCCCTTGAGGCCAAACCAGGGGAACCACCAAGGGATTGACCCTATAGGTTATTCCTCTGCTGGGGACCAAAATCCAGGGCAACCACGGGGGGTTTGCCCCTACCGGTCAAAACCTGGGCAACCCATCAAAATCCTGGGCAAGCAATCAAAACCTGGGCAACCACGGGGGGTTTGTCCCTACCGGTCAAAATCCTGGGCAACCCATCAAAATCCAGGGCAAGCACTGGGGGTTTGCCCCTACCGATCAAAATTCTGGGCAACCCATCAAAACCCAGGGCAACCACGGGGGGATTGCCCCTACCGGTCAAAAACCAGGGCAAGCACGGGGGGTTTGCCCCTATCCTATGGATTTTATCCCCCCAACCTATTTAAGATGCGCCCCCGCCCTGCATTCCTTCATGTTGTCAGGCTTTTCTCCAGACTTTGGAGGCTGTGGGTGAGTTTTTCGGCTAGGGCTTCTATCCAGCGTTCGTCCTGCTGGGTGTAGCTGCGGGGGGCGTTGGCTCCCAGAATTAGGGCACCACGATCGCCCAAGGGTTGGCAGATTACGCCCTGGGTATTGGGGGGCAGGTAGTCAAACTCAAAGCGACCGGGGTAGAGCTTGAGGCTGACGAGGTAAACAGGTTTTTGCTGCTGTTGGAGCCGCTGGAGGATGGCCCCAGGGGTCACCGTGGCGATCGGCCCCAGGATCCCCCGCCGAAGCAGCACCCGATCGTCATACCACACCACCAAGGACCGGGTTGCGGTGTTGGTGAGCAAAATTTGGGACATCCAGGCTAACTCGATTTGGACCGCCTCTGGGAGGTCATCGGCTAGCTCCAGCCCCTCTTCACCCTCTAGAAGAACCACTTCAGGATCACGGGGTTGAATTTGCTGCCAGAGCAGCCCCACCAAGATTAAAACCGCCCCTAGCAAAACTCCGAGGGCATCGGAGCGAGCTTGGGAGGCAGTGAGGGCGGGGGTGAGCAGCCGATTGAGAAACAGCAGGGTTCCCCCGATCGCCCCAACACTGAGGGGTAACCACCGAAAGCTGGTTTGGGGTTTGCGGGTGGTCATGGTTCCTGCGCCCTAGTCGAGATATTCCAGCATTTTGGTGCTGTCTTCGGTGGTATTGGGGGCGATCGGGCGGTTCATAACGTAGGGAGTTTTCTTGAAGTTGATCGGCTGTTGGGCCGGGTTCACGGTGTTCCGCATCACGGGGCGGGTTCCGGCGAGGGAAACGGTATAGCTCACTTGGACGGGGCTGGGATCGATCGGGCGCTTACCCGCAAAGGACAGCGCTCGCGTCCGGCTGGGCTGGAGATCCAGGACCGGGCGAGGAGTAATTTCAGTGGTTTCGTCGGGATTGGGGGTGTGGTCGGCTTCTGGGGTTGAGGCGGGTGTAGTGGTCATATCTTGGGTGTCGCTTTGGGGGTGGCTGGAGGCGTTGTCTAAGTTCACGGTGAGGTTGGGGTCGGAAGGAGCTGAGGCAGGATTGAGATCTGGGGTTATGGGTTGTGGAGTTGTGGGGCTGATGGGGGCTGAAGAACCGGCAGCAGGTTGATCGGGGGCTGGAGCCTGGGCCTGGGCGGCGTTGGCTGTGGTGCTTTTAGATTTGGTGCCGTTGGTCTTGGTGCCGTTGGCTTGGGTGCCGTTGGTCTTGGTGCCGTTGGTCTTGGTGCCGTTGGTCTTGGTGTTATTGGATCTAGGACTGCGAGAGGGGGAACGGCTAGCTTTGGGAGTGCTCATGGGACATCGATCGCGCTTGGGGCTGAATTAGGGCTGAAGGTCCCCTCGTGTTAACCCACATCTGGCTAACAGACAAGTTGACCAACAATCTCCATTATTTCATAACCTTTAAATCTCTGGAAATCTCTGGGTTCTGTGACGCATTAGCCGTAAAATAGTTCGACTTATGTAAGCGTAGGTATCCTAATACTTTACCACTGCCCTAGACCTGTTATTAAAGCGCTCAAGTTTATGCAGGGTAAGCGCATCTGGAAGGATATTGACACAATGGTTACAGTATGTGGAG
>JBMTWK010000231.1:0-5571 GCA_049452395.1 Prochlorothrix sp.
AACCCACACTGAATGCACTTTGGCAACTGCATTTCAGATGCGCTTACCCTGCCAATCCCCCGAAGAACTCGCCCTCCACTACCTCATCACCGCCCTTCCCCTCATTCCCACAGTCGGCCATGACAGCGATTTCGAGCGTGCTTAAAAATATAAAGCGATGAAACTCTTAGAAATTGTCGCATTAACCGAAGATATCCCAGAGAAAAGCCTGTTTAAGGGCCAAGTGGGCACGATCGTGGAAATCTACGAACCCGAAGTCTTTGAAGTCGAATTCATCGATCGCCACGGCAAAACCTACGCCCTCGAAACCCTCCACGCCCACCAACTCCTGCAACTGCACTACAAAGCCCTCACCCCCGCCGCTTAAGGGACACACATCGCCCTCAACCTCCCCGAAACCTTCCACCGATCGCCGGTTGAGATCGTCCCCTAGGACACCATCTAGATCCCTCTCATGTGCCACTTATTGACAATTTATTTTAATAAGGGTAGTCTGCTTGGGCAATCTTTAAGTAAAATTTATTCTCAACTGGTATGGCCAAACGAGTCAAATCCGTCGAACTGTTCCTGGCAGTGGGTCTAGCTGCCACCATCGGTGCTTGTCGTGGGGAAGTTGCAAATAATCCTCAAGAGCCGAGCAACCCAACCCCCGCCCCCGCTGAACTCCCAGCCGAAGCTGGAGATAGTGGCGAAGGTGGTGAAGGCGGTGAAGGTGGTGAAGGCGGCGGAAGCGCAGCAACCCAGAACCTCAACTGGGCCAATACCTTCAACGACGATCAAGTCATCGCAGGCTTTGCCAATCAGGTGATCATTCCCAAGTATCAGCAGTATGTTGAAACAACCGTTGCCCTGCGTCAGGCCATTGATATCTTTGTACAGGATTCGTCCCAGGTGAATTTGGTAGCCGTCCGCCAAGCTTGGACAGCAACCCGGATAGCCTGGGAACAAACCGAAACCTTTACCTTTGGTCCGGCGGGATCCCTGGGCTTTGATGGAGCCATGGACTCCTGGCCTGTCAACCAGACCGATATTCAGCAAATTCTGGCCAGTTCAGACCCCTTAACGGCGGAAACCGTAGCACAGTTACCCGACACCGATCGGGGAATGCACACTTTGGAATTTCTTTTGTTTGGGGAAGCCAACGACAAAACCCTTGATCAATTTCTCGATCGTGAAAAGCAATACCTCCAAGCCCTCGGTGCAGACCTCAACACCTTGGCTCAAGGATTGCTAGAAAGCTGGCAACAGGGGGTCCAGGGACAACCTGCTTATCAAACCGTGTTGGCAACGGCAGGTCAGCCCGACAACAGCATTTACCCCACCACAGCAGCAGCGGCCCAAGAACTGGTCATCGGTATTTTAGATAGCCTTACGGAGGTGGGTGAAGAGAAGTTAGCCGCTCCCTTTGCAGACCAAGATATCACGGGCCTAGAGAGTCGTTTTAGCTTTCAGACGATGAACGACCTCAAAAGTAACCTTAAAAGTGCTGAAAATGGTTATTTAGGGCGTTTTCCAGAGGCAGGTGCCCAAGCTAGCCGTAGTTTAAGCACCTATATCGCTGCTGTTGATCCAGCCTTGGATCAAACGATTAAAGCGCAGTTTGCTGAGGCGGAATCGGCCTTGGCCGCAGTCCCAACCCCCTTAGAAACTCATCTCACGAACCCCGCCGCAGCCGAGGAAATTGAGGCGGCGATCGCGGCAATCTTGCAGGTAAAGCAAACCATTGAGACTGAAGTGGTGCCGCTTATTTAGTCCCAGTTCCTTAGCCGGATTGCCCTGCGATCGTCGCCTCAACTCTTCCCTGGACTGTCACTGGACTGGTTACCATGTCTAATTCCTTATCCCTGCGCCGGACGCGGCTGCTGACCTATGGCGGGCTGTTTCTGCTGGCGGGCTTTGCTGCGGTTTTCCTGGCCTATGGCTTGAACCCCGATCGCCTCTCCCCCCCCGCTGCTCCCCCCCAAGCCGGAGGCATGACCACCCTATCCTTGCGATCGTCCCAAGCCTTTATGCTGCCTGCACCGGGACTGACAGTAGCAGAGGCTGACCAGCATCTTGCCGGAGATGTCAGCTTTGATGCTGTGTTTGTGACTGCCCCCGCGCCAGTTAACCCCGGCCTCGGTCCCCTATTCGATAATTCGTCCTGTGTGGGTTGCCATCTCAGGAATGGGCGCGGCTTGCCGGAATTGGGACAGGCACTTGTACGGGTCAGTTTGCCGGAGACCACAACCCAACCCAAGGTCAGGGCCGAGGGGGTTATTCCGGTTCCGAACCTGGGTAGTCAAGTGCAGAATCATGCAGTTTATGGTGTGCAGCCAGAAGCTGAGATGACCTTAACCTGGACAACCCAGACGGGCACCTATGGTGATGGTCGTCCCTATGAGCTGCGATCGCCCCAACTGCAACTGATCCCCACCGATCCCCAAACGCCTCAAAATCTGCTCACGTCCCTCAGAATTCCGCCCCCGGTCTTTGGATTGGGGCTATTGGAGATTGTGCCCCAAGACACCCTGGAAACCCTGGCCGATCCCGACGATCGCGATCGCGATGGCATTTCAGGCCGCCTCAATTGGGCCTGGGCCTTGGAAACTAAAACGCTAGAAGTTGGACGCTTTGGCTGGAAGGCGAACGCCCCGACCCTACTGTCCCAAACCGCAGCGGCCTATGTGAATGACATGGGCATTGGCAATCCCTTGGCCCTGGATACGGAGGGCCATCAAGACATTGACCTGGCCACCCTGGAGGCTAGTACGTTCTATGTGCGAACTTTGGGTGTCCCTGCTCGGACCCAGTGGACTGATCCCGTGGTCCAAACAGGGGAAAAACTGTTTGACCAAGCGAACTGTGTAGCCTGTCATGTCGCAACCCTCACCACTGGGCCATCGGCGATTCAGGCATTGGCTCAGCAAACGATTCATCCGTACACGGATCTGCTGCTCCATGATATGGGTGCGGGCTTGGCTGATGGTCGCCCTGACTTTGAGGCAACGGGTCAGGAATGGCGCACCGCTCCGCTGTGGGGCATAGGGTTGACTCAGACCGTATTGCCCTATTCTGGCTACCTCCACGATGGCCGCGCTCGTACCCTGGAAGAAGCGATTCTCTGGCATGGGGGTGAGGCTGAAGCCTCAAAACAGGAGTTTATGGCCCTGGCAGAGACGGATCGGACGGCCCTGCTCAAGTTTCTCAATTCTCTCTAGGGTAAGTGCCCATTTTTGGCTTCTAGCGGGTTACGGGGGCATAATTCCGCCGTAATTTTCGCCATAATTTCCGCCGCAAGCCCAACTTTGCCCCCGCCTCACCCCAGTTTTAGTCTTAGCCCCCGGTTCCTGAATCAGGACCGGCCCTAGGAGTTGTAACCCTGAGGTGGGGTTGGGGAGATTCTGCTTTGGCCGATCGTTGCTATTTTTTCAGAACTAATGTACTATCAAACTTGGATGACACAGGCGCGATCGCCAGCCCAACACCCTCAAGCTGGCGATTTTTTTCTGCCTAAACTAAGCCGAAACCGGCTCCTGACCCGACGCAACCGGCGCGATCGATCGCAACTGCAACCGGGGATGATCCCCCAGCAACTGCCCCACATTCCACTCATTGCGGAACAACAACACCGGGCGATTCCAGCTATCCTTCACCGTCACCGTATTAAACAACCGCCCCAGCCGCTCCAACTCCGGCCAGCCCCCCTCCACCCAACGGGCCACCGTATAGGGCAACGGCTCCACCAGCGTCTCCACCCCATACTCACTCTCCAGCCGGAACTTCACCACCTCTAGCTGCAACTGCCCCACCGCCGCCAAAATTGGATCCCGCTTCGCCTCATCCGCCGAATACATAATCTGCACCGCCCCCTCTTCCCGCAGCTCAGAAACCCCCTTATTAAACTGCTTAAACTTAGAAGGGTTAGGATTGCGTAGGATCGCAAATATTTCCGGCGAAAAGCAGGGAATCCCTTCATATTCCAGCTTCTTGCCCGTGTAGATGGTGTCCCCGATCGTGAACACCCCCGGATTATTCAAACCAATCACATCCCCCGGAAAGGCTTCTTCCACCGATTCCCGGTCCTGGGCAAAGAGCTTTTGGGGCCGCGACAGGCGCACCGTTTTACCCGTGCGGGCATGGTTCACCGTCATATCTTTCTCGAACTTGCCGGAGCAAACGCGAATAAAAGCGACCCGATCGCGGTGCTTGGGGTCCATATTGGCCTGAAGCTTAAAGACAAAGCCGGAAAACTCCGGATAATCCGGCGCAATCTCCCCCTGGGTGCTGGCATGGTCCCCCGGTTTAAGGCCGTAGTCCAAAAAGGACTTGAGGAACAGTTCTACGCCGAAGTTGGTCATGGCACTGCCAAAGAAAACCGGCGTAAGGGTGCCCCCGTGGACCTGGGACAGGTCAAAATCTTCGCCAACGGCATCGAGAAGTTCAATTTCGTCGTGTAGCTGGCTGTAAAGGCTGGATCCGAGGACAGACTCTAGGTTGGGGTCGTCTAGGCTCAGGACTTGGTTACTGGCTTGGCGCTTGCCGTGGGCACTGCGCTCAAAGAGGTTGACGGTTTGGGAGCGACGATCGAACACGCCCCGGAACTCTTCCCCCATGCCGATCGGCCAGTTGACCGCATAGGTCTTCAGTTGCAACTGCTGCTCAATCTCATCCAGCAACTCCAGCGGCTCCCGCCCCGGTCGGTCCATCTTGTTCATAAAGGTGAAGATGGGGATCCGCCGCATCCGGCAGACCTCAAACAGCTTCAGGGTCTGGGGTTCCAAGCCCTTGGCCGCATCCTCTAACATCACCGCATTGTCCGCCGCCGCCAAGGTCCGGTAGGTATCTTCGCTAAAATCTTGGTGACCGGGGGTATCCAGCAAATTAATGTGGTAGTCCTCGTAGTCAAACTGCATCACCGTGGAGGTGATGGAAATCCCCCGCTGCTTCTCCATTTCCATCCAGTCGGAGGTGGCTTGGCGCTGGCTGCGGCGGGCTTTGACGGCTCCGGCCTCTTGGATGGCCCCCCCGTAGAGGAGGAGTTTTTCGGTGAGGGTGGTTTTGCCTGCGTCGGGGTGGGAAATGATGGCGAAGTTGCGGCGACGATCGACGGCGGAACGGATGGCGGCTTGGAGTTCGGCGGACATAGGTCGGCGGGTGGAGGGGGCAGCGGATAGACGGATTGCAGTCAGCTCCAGAAAGCAGCAGGGAACTCGCTTTAGGGGCCTATTGGGTTCCCCCATAGCACGAAGCGCAGCCCCTGCGCTCTCAGCGCGAGACACTGAATCAAGCGTAATCCTGTGGGGTACTTAGGAATCAGCAGCAGCGGTACTACTGTTGCTGTTGTTGTCTTCGTTTTCCTCAGGACGGTTATCCTGGTTCGATCGACGCATTCCGGACCGGCCTCGGTTGCGCTTGCGGAATTTGCGGGCATAGGCTTCGTTACGCAAAGCCTTCTCTTTCTTCAGGTTACGGCGTTTGGCCATGGCTGTCTCCCAATCTACAAAGACTTTTTATTCTATCACACTGCCTTCTCAGCCCCTCACCCTAAATCCCTCTCCCAGCGGGGGCGAGGGACTTTGAGATCTCTTG
>JBMTWK010000232.1:0-5545 GCA_049452395.1 Prochlorothrix sp.
TTCTTGGGGATCCTCGGTCCACCTTAAAAATCTCTTTATAAATTAGCTCTGAGCCTGAGAAGTGTTGCGATCGGTCCTCATTAAATTAATATTATTTAATAATAAATACTTTCCTATTGAGATCACCTTTTGCATTGACATCAGTCAATGAACTTTTCGGCTCACCTACAGACCTAAAGTCCCATGGCTCCAACCCTCACGTTTGGGCTGAGTCCACTGTTCAGCCTCGTTTCTAGCTTACCCTTTTCGTCTAACTTGGGCCTTGCCGCCCTTCCCAGTGTGAACTCACTGGGGTCTGCCCTGATGGGAGTCGCTTGGCTAGTACCCTTGTATGCCCTCATGGGCGCTGCCCTAGCGCTGGTGTGGTCCCCCGGTATTACCCGTCGCACGGGTCCACGACCGGCGGGCTACCTCAATTTATTGATGACGTTCCTGGCCTTTGCCCACAGCGTTCTGGCACTGATCAGTGCGTGGGGACAACCGGCCCTGAACCTTTCCTGGTCTTGGCTTCAGGCTGCGGGTCTCCATGTCACCATTGACCTGAAAGTCTCTGCCGTCACCCTGGGGGCGATGGCCCTAGTCACTGGCTTGAACCTCCTGGCGCAGCTTTATGCGGTGGGATATCTGGAAATGGACTGGGGTTGGGCCAGATTTTATACGGTCCTGGGGCTGTTTGAAGCCGGGATGTGTGCCCTAGTCCTCTGTAATTCCGTATTTTTTAGCTATTTCATCCTAGAAATCCTCACGCTCTGCACCTATCTCCTGATTGGGATTTGGTACAACCAATCCCTCGTGGTGACGGGGGCACGGGATGCGTTCCTGACAAAGCGGGTCGGTGACCTGATTCTGCTGGTGGGTGTTGTGGCCCTGTTGCCCCTGGCTGGAAGCTGGAACTATGACGACCTCACCACTTGGGCCGCTTCGGATCTTGCAACTCCGGCTGTTTTAACGGGCATTAGCCTGACCTTGATTGCTGGACCCTTGGGCAAGTGCGCTCAGTTTCCCCTCCATCTTTGGCTGGATGAAGCCCAGGAAGGCCCCCTACCGGCGACGATCCTCCGGAACTCCGTGGTGGTTGCTACGGGTGCTTGGGTTTTAATTCAGTTGGAGCCGGTCTTGGCCTGTGTGCCCTTGGCCCAAACGGTGATGATTACGGTGGGGTCGGCGACGGCCTTTGGGGCGGTGTGCATTTCCATTGCCCAGGTGGATATTAAGCGGGTGCTGTCTTATTTGGTCAGCGCTTTTATGGGCCTGGTTTTCATTGCCATTGGCACCGGGCAAACCCAACTGGCGCTACTGTTCCTGCTGACCTATGCCTTGGCGATGGCGCTGTTGGTGATGTCGATCGGCACCATTGTTTTGAGCAATATCACCCAGGATCTAACCCAATTGGGCGGTCTCTGGCCCAAGCGCCCGATTCCTGGTCTGGCCTTTCTGCTGGGTAGCGTTAGCCTTGCGGCTCTGCCGCCCTTTGGCAACTTTTGGCCCCTGGCTCGACTGGTGCAGGGACTCCTGCCCCTAGACCCCAAACTAGCCGCTTTGGTGGTTGTGGTCAATTTCTTGACGGCTTTTAGCCTGATGCGGGTGTTTATGCGGGTTTGGGGCGGATCTCCCACGGAAATGACGACCCGATCGCCGGAAGTCCTTTGGCCCATGGTTGTGCCCTTAACCCTAATGGTTGGTTTTAACCTCCATACGCCGATTTTGCTGTACCAGTGGCAGCTTATCCCCGCAGAACTTTCCCTAGGAGCAACCTCCACGCTGGTCCTAGTGCTTTCGACGGGGCTGGGTTTGGTGGCTGGGGCTGGGGTTTATGCCTGGTCGGGCATTCCCAAGCCTGTGCGGTTGCCGGTGCCCCAAGTGCAGGAGTTTTTTGCCAAGGATTTCTATGCGGCGGATCTTTACCGCTACACGATCGTGGCGATCGTCGGCCTCAGTTCCAAGGCCATTAGCTTGATCGATCGCTATGTGGTTGACGGTTTGGTCAATTTGGTGGGCTTGACCACCATGCTGCTGGGTCAGGGTCTGAAGTACAACATTTCAGGACAGGTCCAGAGCTATGCCCTGACGATCGCCGTTGCCTTGGTCACGATCGGGTTCTTGATTCTGTGGCCCCTGCTGCAACTGCCGGGATTAGACGATATTTCCCTGGTTAGTTCCCTGTTTCCCAGCTCTTAACTTTGATCTGCCATGCTGACCCTCCTGCTTGTTTTACCCCTTGCAACTCCGGCCCTCCTGGCCCTGGCTCCCTCCAGCCTTTCCCCCCGCAAAGTCTCCAGCATCGCTGCTTTTATCCTGTTTGCTTACAGTATTTGGCTATTGCTCCAGTTTGATCTGGGCAACGCAGCGCTTCAATTTCAGGAGTATCACCCTTGGGTTGACACGATCGGCCTCAGCTACAGCCTGGGGGTTGATGGCCTGTCCCTACCGCTGGTGGTGCTCACCACGCTGCTGACCTGGGTTGCCATTCTCTGTAGCCCTGTTGAGCAAAACCGTTCTAAGTTTTACTACGCGCTGATTTTTCTGGCCACGGCTGGGATGATTGGTGCCCTGACGGCCCAGAATCTCTTACTTTTCTTCCTGTTTTACGAATTAGAAGTTATTCCCTTCTTCTTCCTTATCTCCATCTGGGGCAGTGGCAACCATCAGTATGCGGCCTTTAAGTTTCTGCTCTACACCGCTGTTTCGGGGGTGCTGATTCTTCTGGCGTTCTTTGGCATTGCCTGGGCGGGAGAATCGGCCAGCTTCGACTTTGCTAGCCTGGATTTAACGAGCTTAGGGCTGCGGACGCGGTTGATCTTGCTGACTTTGGTATTAGTGGGCTTTGGGATTAAGGTGCCCATTATCCCCGTCCACACCTGGCAACCTGATGTGTATGTGGCTGCCTCTCCGGCTGTGGCCATGCTCCTGGGTGGTGTTCTGGCCAAACTGGGGACCTATGGCTTAGTTCGCTTTGGTTTGCAGCTTTTCCCGGAGACTTGGACCCTGGTCGGTCCCGGCATTGCCATTATCGGCAGTGTTAGCGTCATCTATGGTTCGATGAGCGCGATCGCCCAAAAAGACATCAAGCGCATGGTGGCCTACAGCTCGATCGGTCACATGGGGTATATCGTTGTGGCCGCTGCCGCCGGAACCCCCCTCAGTACCCTGGGCGCAGTGGCTCAAATGATTGCCCATGGCCTGATTTTGGCCCTGTTGTTCCATTTAGTCGGTCTGGTCGAAGCTAAGGCCGGAACCCGCGACCTAGATAAGCTCAACGGCCTGATGAACCCGGTGCGGGGCTTACCCCTGATCAGTGCGCTGCTGGTGCTGGCGGGGATGGCCAGTGCGGGGATTCCCGGTTTGGTTGGCTTTGCGGCGGAACTCTTGGTTTTCCAAGGCAGTTTCCCCGTCTTCCCGATCCCGACCATTATCTGCATTCTCTCTTCGGGTTTCACGGCGGTTTACTTCATTATCCTCATCAACCGCACCTGCTTCGGTCGCCTGGATAACCGCCTTGCCTACTATCCCAAGGTCACCCTCAGCGAAAAGATCCCCGCTGTGATCCTGACGGTGTTGATCTTTGCCTTGGGGCTTCAGCCGAACTGGCTCCTGCGCTGGACTGAGGCCACGACCACCGCCATGGTGGCGGACTTGGGCAATCTTCCCCAGGACACGATCGCCCTGACTTCCTTTGCGCCGGAATTGTCGGAATTGCCGACTTTATCGGAGTTCTAGGCGATTATCCCCAGTAAACTGGCTCCCCCCTTATTCTCCCTAGGTCAGGGAGGGGGGATAGGCTGCATCCCGATTGAGAAGCCCTCACCCTAAATCCCTTTCCCAAATTGGGCGAGGACTTTGAAAGATTTTGCTCCTCTTCTCCCAAAGGGTAGAAGGGGCTGGGGGATGAGGGGTGCATCGGCGGGATGTACCCGGTGGGAGATCCCAGCAAAAGTCTGTGAACCAGTCTGGATAGCCTGCGAGTTTGCGGGTTGGACTTGACTGTGAGACTTGACTGCGAGACCTGACTGTGGGACCTGACTGTGAGACCTGACCGCTGGACCTTGTTGGACCTAATTGTTGGACCTGAGAACTGCCATGATTGCTGTCGCTGTTAAAAACCAACTTCCCCCCTCCCAACACCAATTTGCTGAGGTGATTCACCGTTTAGAGGCAGGTGGGGCGATGCTGCCGGATTCCCCAGAGAATCTCAAGCAGATTATCGGGATTTATAAAGCCTATGCCGTTCCCATGGACTTTTACTGGCGGGACTTGCTCTACATTGCTGAGCGGGTCTTTTTGAATCCCCTGCCTTTTTTCAAGTACTTTTTGCCCCAGGACTATCTCGATCGGCCTAACTCCTACGCGGGTGACCAATCAGAGTTGCGGGTTTGGCGGGGTGGAGCCGGTGCTCACCCGGAATTGCTGGAATTTATGGCAAAAGGAGAGACGGGCAAGCCCTGGCCCAAGCTTTTCCACCATCTCTGGCACGATCGGGTCAATATGGAGTTTGCAGAAGCCTGTATGCGGGCTATGCTCTGGCACCAAAATATGGGTGGGGGCTTTAATGAGTTCCTGGCCAGTGAGGAATATCGGGCCAATGCCGATCGGGCGATTAAGGCTTATTTCAAGAAGAATCCAGCCATGCTGGGGCTATATAAGCTGTTCCCAGAGATGTTCATGGAGCAGGTCAAGCAACTGTCCTACTACGCCAATTTAGGGCTATTTTGGGAAGTGATGGCCCCGGTTTTCTTTGAAATGAGTGATCTCTACGACGAGGGTAAGATTACTACTGTACCGGAGGTGATGGACTTCCTCTATAACGGGATTTTTGCCGTGGCAGGCCGTCCGATTTACCATCATGTTTATATTGATGGGGAATGCCACGAAATTATTCCAAAATCCCAGGGTTTCACCTGGCTCCATGAAGCGGCGTTGCCCTATGTGGAAGCGGTTTTTTACCGCACTGCGCCCTTCCGGGGAACCAAGTCCTATAATGCCCAGGCCGGTCAAATCCCTGATAAACAGGCAGATTTCCACTATGGGATTCTCTATGCCGATGTTTTCCCCATTGGCTCGGCTGGGATTCCGCCGACGCTGCTAATGCAGGATATGCTGCACTTTTTGCCCCCCTATCTGGTGGAGTATTACCAAGATCACTGCCGGGGTGAGGATGATATTTTGATTCAGTTGGGGATTAGTTTCCAGCGATCGATGTATTGCGTCACTTCTGCGGTAATCCAAGCCCTGCGGCAGGTGGTTTGCCATCCGTTGGATGATCCCGATCCGGAGCATTTGTTGGCCAATCGACGCTTTTTTGAGCAGCAACTCGATCGCTTTAAGCGCCCAGAGGCCCGTCTGATGGATGTTCAAACGCCGGATTACCGCTAGGGGGTTGTGGGGGGCTAAGCCCGATCGTAGGGGTGTGCGGCGTTAAGGTGCTGATTTTTGTAGCCAAGGCTCGCCCACCCTTGCTTCGCCCCTGCCCCGATCGTTTGCTTGCAAACTTTGCTATACTGAAGGGCTGACAAATCCTCTGACCTCTAGCCCCTCCCCCTCGCCATGC
>JBMTWK010000233.1:0-5542 GCA_049452395.1 Prochlorothrix sp.
ACCCGATGGACCCCCCTCTAACCCTCTTTCTTCCGTTAACCCCTGAATAGTTACTGTTCTGGGAAACTCAAGGCGCTTCTATAGGATAAATCTGCCAATTGAGCAGGCTTTATCAACTTATAGTATGATAACAACCTCCACAGGAGTATAGAAAGTCTATTTCTGTCTCACTGTGGCTTTTTTTGAGACTAGAATTCTTGCCAACCTCCATTAATCGAGGTGCCCTTTAGATTAAAGTTTCCTCTAGCTTTGATAGGGAAAACTTGCAGGTGCTTAAACCGGAGCCACTATCGTCTAGAATCTATATCGCTTGCAGTTTGGTATGCGTTCTTTACAGGTGATCCTGTTGGTATGGTTGCAAAACCCCATTTAGAACTCCCGATCGTAGAGTGCGGCGAACCCCTAGTCGCCATCCCCCTCGATCGAATTACCGTTGTGGAACCACACCCCTATCGTGCCCTCGGTGCCCCCTATGGCGACAAATCCCCCTTCTTTTTGCGCTCTGGGGTCCTCGATCGCCTCCTCCAAGCCCAACACTGGCTTCAACAGCAAACTCCCCACCTCAGCCTGCAACTCTTTGATGCCTACCGGCCCCTGTCTGTGCAGCAGTTCATGGTGGACTACACCTTTCGTGAACTAGCCCACAACTTTGCCCAGGCCCACAACCTTGACCCTGCCCAGCTCACACCGGAGCAAACCCAGCAACTCCACCAGCAGGTTCATCAATTTTGGGCGGAGCCAGTCGCCGATCCCGATCGGCCTCCACCCCACAGCACAGGCGCAGCCCTAGATCTAACCCTTCTCGATCTGACCCAAAACCAGCCCCTAGACATGGGATCTCCCATCGACGAATGTTCTCCACGCTCCTATCCCGATTACTTTGCACCGGAGGCACAACCCGCCGATCGACCTCGCAATATTGACGCTGAAACCTTCCATCACAACCGTCTAACCCTCAGAAATGTCATGCAAAAGGCAGGTTTTCAAAATCATCCTAGGGAATGGTGGCATTTTTCCTATGGAGATCAGCTTTGGGCATGGTTAGAGCATCAGCAAGGCAATACAGCGGCGATCGCCTGCTATGGCCAGTGGGCCTTGTTGGAAACCGCCGAGTAACCTGACTCCTCGGCAAGCCTCCCCCGGTCTTGGCAAAGAACTAGCAAAAGGTGTTACAGTAAATTTGATTAAGCTGAATCAAGGTTAAAGTTCCGGGTGCCCTAATCTTGCCTTTAGAGGTATCATTTTAGACACCATCCTGCGAATATCCAGACCCTTGAAAACATGGAATATTGGGAACATCACAATAAAATCATGAAATGCTTGTTACCCAGTCCCCCCCAAAGCTGGTTCCCTCTCACCCCTAGCTTGACAGTTTGCAGGGACTTGCTACTATGCTGACAGGGCCACATCGTTTAACCCTAAACTATTGGTTGAAGGAATCGGTTAAAACATTGGGTCAAGACCCTACCGCTCTTCAACTCAGCCAAGAGACTAGACAGACAGCCTAGTTTCGTAGGATAATGTTAGGAATCTTAGTTTTGATTGTCAGGATAGGTTTACCCTAACTTCCGTACACTCTTTTCCTTAGGGCTTTGATTCTCTAGTTCCCCCTCGATCGCAGGTAAAGAGTGGCCTCAGCTAGGTTATCGCTAGGGCTATAGTCATGCAGGATTTAGAACTAAAGTTTAGACCTGCAAAACCCCAATGCTCTAACCCTACGGCCCTTGTATAGTAATCTAGCTTTGGTATTATCCTCATTATTGAGTTACCCATTACTTATCGTGTCACAACTTACGATTACTCCCACCCCATCTTCTACAGGAAGTCTCGAATCTTCCTCCAATTCATCTGAATTAAAAACAAGTCTTAAACCCGTTCTCAAAAAATACTTTGGCTACGATCATTTCCGGCCCGGACAAGAGGAAATCATCGAAGCAATTCTACAAGGCCAAGATGTACTGGTCATTATGCCCACCGGGGGCGGGAAGTCAATGTGCTTCCAGTTGCCCGCTTTGGTCAAGCCAGGAGTCATGGTCGTAGTTTCCCCCTTGATCGCCCTGATGCAAGACCAAGTTGAATCACTCGACAGTCAGGGGATACCGGCAACATTTTTGAATAGCAGCGTTAAGGGTGTAGAAACCCGTGCCCGTCAGTATGACATTCTCGATAATCGAGTAAAGCTATTATATGTTGCACCGGAAAGGCTACTCAGTGAGAGTTTTATTCAGTTTCTCCAAATTGTTCAGCAGGAAGTTGGGATTTCTGCCTTTGCCATTGATGAAGCCCATTGTATTTCTGAGTGGGGCCACGATTTTCGACCAGAGTATCGCCAACTCAATAAGCTCCGAAAGCATTTTGCAACGGTTCCCTTTATGGCCTTGACCGCAACGGCAACAGCCCAAGTGCGTCAAGATATCACCAGACAATTAAAGCTGCAAAACCCCTTCACCTATATTGCCAGCTTTAACCGTCAAAATCTTTACTATGAAGTCTTACCCAAACGAAAGAGTACCTATATTGACATTCTCAAGCGCATCAGACGCAATCCCAAGGACTCCGGTATTATTTATTGCATGAGCCGGAAACAGGTCAATGAACTAACCACAAAGCTAACAACGGATGGGATCAAGGCGTTGCCCTACCATGCGGGCATGAGTGACTTAGATCGAACGACAAATCAGCGGCGATTTTTACGGGATGATGTTCAAGTCATTGTAGCGACGATCGCCTTTGGGATGGGCATTAATAAACCCGATGTGCGCTTTGTCATCCACTATGATTTACCCCGCAACATCGAAAGTTATTATCAAGAGGCTGGACGGGCAGGCCGCGATGGTGAACCCGCGCGATGCACCCTCTTTTATAATCCGATGGATGTTAAAAAGATTGAGTGGATCATTGAGCGTAAGGTTGATCCAGAGACTCAGCAGCCCTTAGAAGAACAGCAGGAAGTTGCCCGACGACAGTTACAACAAGTGGTGGACTATGCCGAAACGCCCAACTGTCGGCGTGTGGTGCAACTGTCTTATTTTGGTGAAAGTTTTGCGGGCAGTTGTGAGCATTGTGATAATTGTTGCCATCCTAAACCCCAGGAAGATTGGACAGCGGAAGCGAAGCAGTTTTTGACCTGTATCACGGAGGCTAAGGAAGCCTTATCGTTAGAGCAAGCGATTGGGGTGTTGCGGGGAACGGAGAGCCTGAATTCAGCCTTAAATTCACCGACCCAGGGGGAAAAAGCGGGAGAAAACCTACCCAGTCATGGCATCGGTAAGACACGATCGGCGGACCACTGGCGTTTACTGGGGCGAACTTTAATTCAAACCAAAATCCTCACAGAAGATTGGGATTCCAGCCTACGGGGCTTTGTTTTGAAGTTAACGGCCCACAGTGCGGCAGTGCTGAAGGGGAAGCGATCGGTCCAAGTTTCAGTCCCCCAGCCCACCCTCGATTACGAACCTGAGGAAGCCCTTTCAGATACCGAGCAACTGTTTGAGCGGTTACGAATTTTACGCAAAAAGCTGGCAGAAGAGCGAGGAATTGCGCCCTACGTTGTTTTTACGGATGCTAGCCTGCGGCACATGGCCCAACGGCGGCCCCAAACTATTGAGCAGTTTAGTGAGGTTACCGGCGTAAGTAACCAAAAGAAAGAGGAATATGGACAGGATTTCGTGCAGGCGGTGCGTCAGTACTGTCAGGAAACAGGATTAGACGTTTACCTAGAGACACCTAAGAAAAATACCCTAACCCTGGTGGCGATTAAGTCTTCCACCGGGGAGACGGGAAAGGCTGAGGCGGGGAAAACAGGAGCAACGGCGACCCCTGAGGCCAATGGGACCAAAGAACTGCTGGATCGTGAGGTTCCCAATGTGGAAATGGCCCTTCAGCGGCCCCAGATCGACCTAGACGCTGCCCCAGAAACGGAAACAGAAGAAGACGCAGAGGCATTGAGCCAACCCACACCGCCCCCCTCCCAACAACATATTAGTGACGGGGCAGCCTGGAGTGATGTTTACCGGAATACCTCATTTCGGGGCAATGTCTACCGCGATCGCAGCTATTACGATGGCAGTATTCGAGAACGTGCCCAACGCCTTCAAAATCGAACCCACCAGGCTTCTCCTCACCGCGCCCATCCCGGTGGCTCCGCTGGTTGGGGCAGCTATCGGCCCAATGAGTATCGCTACGATCGCGATGGTTCCAGTCCGAATCCGTCCTATCGCGCTGAAAATTCTCGCCCTGAAAATTCTCGCCCTGAAAATTCCCGCCCCGACCAGGAGCACCTCTACCCCAATACCCCCCGCCCCCAGCAGGATGAGCGGCCCACAGACCCCAAGGTCGAGCAGACCAGTCGGCCCCCTCACCCGGATTTAGAAACCTCTACGATCGAAGCAAAAAATTCCCGCCTCCGGCGATCGACTCCCCTCACCGATCGCGCTGAAGCACTGCCCGCTGACCTAGGCGAAGTCGATCGTCCCGCCCTTGAACTGCCGCCCCTGGCCCCCAAGCCCACCCTAGAACCCAAACCCGTTCTGGCCCCCAAGCCGACCCTCATCCCTCGGCCTCTGTTGGATGCCCCCTCGGAGTTGGCAACGGATTCGGCAACGGAACCAGCGGCAGAGCCACAGCCCACCCTCCAGGCTAAACCCATCTTTAAGCCAACCCTGCGATCGGAACTAAGCTGGGAGCGAGATCACGACGACGACCCGGAACACGACGCAGCCCCAACCCTAGCGGCTCCAGCGTTTCCGCCCACCCCCATGACCCTCACCCTAGAGAACCATTCCTCCAATCTCTTCACGGCTCCCCCCCTCACGGGCGAGGTTCTCACCGCCCCCACCCCAGCGGCCCCGGCCACTGCTCCAGCCAAGGCAGAGCCAGCCCCATCCCCCCAGACCCCAGGCGGACAGCTCACCCTAGAAACAGTTTTGGCTCCCAACTCAACCGCTGCGCCCTCGGCTTTCCAGTCCATAGGCCAATCTCTAGAGTCCTTCAACGCCCAAGCCGACCCTGTTCCGGGCAAGCCCTCCCACACCGTGACCAACACCCTGGTCTCCGCTCCCCCCCCCACAGAACTCCCCAACCTCTCCACCACCGTCTGGGCTACCTTCAAGCTCCACAAAAAAGGCTTGGCCCCGAAGGTCATTGCAGAGCGGCGGCGCTTAAAAGTGTCCACCGTGTTTAGCCACTTGGAAAAGTTGCTGGAAGTAGGCCAAGAGGTCAACCTGGGGGAATTCGTCACCCCAGAGGAACACCGGGCCATCTCTGCGGCGATCGATCTCGTCGGCGACGGCAACCTGCGCACGATTCGGAGCCAAGTGGAGATGGATTGTAGCGATGAGGCGTTCCAGTTGGTGCGGGCTTGGTGGCGCTATCAGCAGGAGGCAATGGCGACCTCTGCCTAGGTGCGGTGATCCCCAGCCCAACCTCAGGGCGACCGGTCCTTTGCTAGCCCTGGGGCCATCCTCCCAGGGTTATCCCAAGCCCTAAGGCTGGCGCGATCGTGACTTCGACTTACCCGATCGTCCCGGCT
Source organism: Prochlorothrix sp. (assembly GCA_049452395.1). Taxonomy (GTDB): domain Bacteria; phylum Cyanobacteriota; class Cyanobacteriia; order Prochlorotrichales; family Prochlorotrichaceae; genus Prochlorothrix. Next base: position 5,531 of record JBMTWK010000233.1, read on the forward strand.
TCGATCCCGGTG
>JBMTWK010000234.1:0-5524 GCA_049452395.1 Prochlorothrix sp.
TGGATGAGGCGTTCCGCAAGCTTTTGTCCTAACCAACCCGTCACTTGCTATACCAAGTGCCCTACCATTTGCCTCCGATGGCCCAGCGCCCCCAGGGCAACGGCGCTTTAACCTCAACGCTGGCGGCCATGGCGATGGCGATGGCCTACCATGGTGTGCGGTCTCAACGCCCGACGCAGTCGCTGTTGGAGGAATTGTGTCACCTCTGTCAGCAGCGCCACGGCTCTAGTGCCTATCTGGATAGCTCGTGTTTGGTGCGCTTAGTCCAGAGCTATGGCTTTGAGGTGAGTTTCAGTACCCATCGCACTTGGGCGGAAGTCCGACAACGGGTGAGCCAGGGGCAGCCTGTGGTGGTGGAAAGCTACTGTATGCCCCAAAACCACGGAATCTGTGTGATTGGCTTTACTACGGGGGGCTATCTTGTCAATGATCCCTGGGGCAATGCCCTGCGGGGCTACCGCGATCGCCAAGGGGCGAAATTACTGTATTCCCATGCCTATCTTCAGCAAATGTGTCGTTTGGGGGGGCATAGCCTTGGTAATGGCTCCAATGGGGGCTATTTGGGGGCGTATTTCTTGGCTCCACGCCGATCGTCACCGTAGATAGCCCTCTAGCAACAGATCCGCGCCGATCGTCCGCCACTGAACTTCGCTCAACGGCAACGCCTGATCCATCTGCGTTAACCCCAAATCCCCGACGGGACCGGGCGCTGTACTACCGCCAATAATCTTGGGAGCCACAAAGGCCCAGACCTTTTGCACCGCCCCGGCTGCGATCGCTGCTGCCCCTAAGCGTCCCCCACATTCCCACAACACCGACAGCAGCCCCCGGTGCTGCAACTCCGCCATCACGGCCTCGATCGTCAGTTGCTCCAAAAGAATGACCTCAACCCCTTGGGCTTGGAGGTGCTGTTGCTGGCTGGCCTTACTGCCTTGCTGGCTAAAGACCAGGGTGGGAGCCACGGACACATCCCAGAGATTGGCCTCTGCGGGTAAATCCAAGGACTGGCTCAACACCACCCGCAGGGGTTGGTGCTCCGTGAGACCGTGGGTGGTGAGGTGGGGGTTATCGCGCCGGACAGTGTTCCCCCCAACAATGACGGCATCACAGGTCGATCGAAGCTGATGCACCGCCTGCCGCGCCGGAGGGGCCGTAATCCAAGCACTATGGCCGGTGGTACTGGCAATTTTGCCGTCTAGGGTCATGGCGTACTTCAAGATGCCCCAGGGTTGCCCCTGGGTGACCCGGTGGATAAAGGCTTCATTGAGGCGGCGACATTGGGCTTCTTCCAGACCGACCTCGACGGGGATGCCTGCTTGGCGTAGCCGATCGATCCCCGTCTCAGACACCCTAGGATCAGGATCAACCATCCCCACCACCACACGGGCTACGCCTGCCTGAATTAAGGCTTCAGTACAGGGAGGGGTGCGGCCATAGTGGTTACATGGCTCTAGGCTGACATAGACCGTTGCCCCCTGGGCACGATCGCCCGCCGCCCGTAGGGCGAAGACCTCGGCATGGGGCTGACCGGCACCGGGATGGAACCCTTCCCCCACGATCGTCTCATCTTGCACCACAACGGATCCCACCATGGGATTGGGGGCGGTGCGGCCTGCGGCCCGTTGGGCCAGCTCAAGACAGCGCCGCATCATGGCTTGGTCAAAGGGGGATCTGGACATGGCCTCAACGCTTCAACGGAACAGGGATACGGGGAAGGGCAACCACGGGGGGATTGCCCCTACCGAGACGGTTGTTCCTGGGAAACCCAAAATCAGGGCAACCACGGGGGGATTGCCCCTACCGAGACAGACCTAGGGCAAATATTTCTGGACCACCACCCAGCCGGTCCAGGATACCAAGGCGAGGGCTACCCCTAGGGCGGCATTGAGGGAGAGGTGCAGTTGGCGCGATCGGGGGCGATCGGGGTGAATGCGGCGAGCGGACCAAGCGGAGGCCAGGGTTAAGGCGACAACGGTTAGGCCCATGGGTAAGTGGGCTGAGTGGCCCAGGTTGCCGAAGTGGCCGAGGGTGCCAACAATGCCGATCGCCAGCAGAATCAAAACCAGCACAACCAGGAGAACGCCCAAAACAATATGCATGGCCCGGAGGTTCAAGCCCTCTAAAAATGTGGTGAGGCGGGGAGTGGGGGCAAAGGGGGGGAAGGGATCGGCTGTGGATGGGGCGGGATCGCGATCGAGGACTGAGGTGGCGGGGCCACGATCGGGCGTAACGGCATCGGGGGCAACAGCATCAGGGGCAACAGAACCGGACGTAACAGAATTGCTGGTGCTGACTTCTGAGGGTGCAGGTTTGGGCTGGGCTGTAACGGGTTGTAAAGTTGTGGCTTGTGAAGTTGTGGCTTGTGAAGTTGTGGCTTGTAAAGTTGCAGATTGTGAAGTTGCAGATTGTGAAGCAGCAGATTGTGAGGTAACAGACTGTGAAGTCACAGCTTCAAGGCGCGATCGTTGCCACCGCAACCCCACCCCCACCAGCAAGAGCAGACCATAGAGGGTTACCGTGAGTCCCATGGACCAAGCAGCAATGCGCCACAGCCAGATAAAAGACGGTAGATTCACAAAACTCCGTAGAAGATTCCTATCAGGGACGTTCTGGCGATGTTTTAGCTGCTTAGTGCCACTTCGCGCAGGATGGGCACCACCTTGCCTCGGTTCTCGATCGTCTGGGCTTTAGCCCAATTGTGATAATCCTGAAGCAGTTGGCGCTCTAGGCGTTGGCGCATCGTTGTCAAAATATTTTTGAGCAGGGCGTTACCCGTCGATTGCACCAAAGTCCGGGACATAAAGACAAGGGAAGGGGGGAGGTCCACTTGGACCATCAAGTCAGCACGGCCCCGCAGTTGGGTATTTTTCCCTTGGCGATGGGGTTCTAGGTAGCCCTTCAGCTCCAGATGAAAGGCGGAGTCAAAGGCTTCTAGCCCTCGCAACTCCGTAGAGACCGATCGCAGCCGCAAAGTGTGGTTCTCATCGGTCCAGACCTGCAAGTCAACGGTGGGCTGAATTTTCAGCATCAGAAAATTCAGGGGGTTGAGCTTAAACCGGAAGAGAGAGGGACTGAGTTGCTCGACCCGACTGGGTTCGATGAGGGCGTGAATTAAGCGCTGGGGTTGGCGTAGGTAGTGCTCAACCGGGAGAACTTCCTCTTGAATGGACAGGGCTACGGTTTGGAGAGCAGTAAACTGTGTTCTCATATTGAGGATATGTAAAGTACCTTCGCAAAGTCCTTGGGGAAGCCTCCCCCATCTTGGGGTTGTGGCTGAAGGAGGACAGGGGCGATCGCAAGAGCGCCGGGGCAAGAGGTGGGAATTCTGAGAATTTGGTTACAAAGATTCTTAAATAGGATGGAAACCTTAAGAGAAGCCCAGGGGATTGAACCGAAACTCGTCAGCCCAGCAGCCTTAATCTGAGAAGTTGTGTAACAACCTTGTTTAGGATTATGACAGGGTGAGCCTTAGCTACATCTTATATTAACTTTATTTAACGATTCTGTCAGATTCCGGGAATGCGATTAGGGGGCCGATCGCCCAAGAAAAAGGACGGGCCAGCGGCCCATCCCCGACGACGATCGATTTCAGAAGCGTTGGACTCAATGGGGTCCGAGGTGGGATGGACTTTCCCAACCTCCTTTCCCCATCTTTGGAGCTGATAGCAGGCAGGAGCTTAGGAGCTAAGCTCTCCGGTGACGACATCGATCTGTTGCGTCTGCTGACCCCGGTAGATTTTCAGCTTCAGGCTGGTGCCGACTTGGCTTTTCTCTACGGTTTGCTGGAGTTGGTTGGCACTGCTGATGGCTTGGCCGTTAATTTCGGTGATCACATCGCCCCGGCGCAAACCCGATTGCTCTGCTGGGGTATCCGGCATCACCCGCACCACCAGAACCCCGTTGATTTCCGGCAGGCGGAAGGTGGAGTTGGGGTCTTCATTATTCTTGCGGGCAGACTCTGGATCCAAGGTGATCATCTGGATGCCAATGTAAGGGTGGGCAACCTTGCCGTTGGTGAGTAGTTGGGTTTCGATTTCCTTGGCTTTGTTAATGGGAATCGCAAAGCCAATCCCGTTGGCATCGGCCCGAATGGCGGTGTTAATGCCGATCACGGCTCCCCGCGCATCCACGAGGGGACCGCCGGAGTTGCCCGGATTAATGGCTGCGTCGGTTTGGATGAAATCAAGGCGCTTGTCGGGAATGCCCACTTCAGAGCTGGGACGACCGAGGGTGCTGACAATGCCAAGGGTGACGGTGTTGTCGAGGCCCAGGGGGTTCCCCACGGCGATCGCCCAATCTCCCACTTCAACGCGATCGGAGTTGCCCAACTGTGCGACCGGTAACGTTGTGCCTTGGGGATCGATCTTAACAACGGCCAAATCCGTCACCGGATCAACCCCGCGAACCTCACCGTTGTATTCTTGGCCATTTTTGAGGGTCACGGTCACCCGATCGGCCTGATCAACAACGTGGGCATTGGTCAAAATCACCCCGGTGCCATCGACGATAAACCCCGATCCCTGGCCTCGCTGGAGCTGCTCCTTGGGCATTTGGGGCATCAAGTCATCTCCCCCAAAGAAGCGCCGAAAGAATGGATCATCAAAGAAGGGATCGTAGTTGCGGGTTACGGTTCGCTCAGTGTCGATGCGCACCACCGCAGGACCGATTTGCTTAACGGCTTCCGCCACAAAACTGGAGGGTACACCGGGGGCGGCGGCCAGCAGGGTTGGGTTTCCAGCGGCCTGAGGGGCCGACTGCCGGAGTTCGGTGACGGTCCCTGCTTGGGTTGGTAAGGTGTGGACCAAACCCATGGTGACGACTACGCCAAAGAGAATCGCACAGCCATGGCTCAGGATCTGGCGCATGGACCAGCGGCCCAAGGATTTGCGGTTTGAACGAAAAGGTCTCATAGGCTCAACTACACCATTAACAGAATGAAGGGGAGCGAAATCTGGGTTGATGGAACCTGGAGTTCCTGCGATAAGTAGGTCAGAAAAAGTAAACGTAACTTGGTAACTATTCAGGGGTCTACGAAGTTAGTAGGGTTTCAGCCCTTCGATCGGAGTCCGAAGCAGCTCAAACCATACCAATCCAGGATTTTCAGAGCCTGAAACCCGCATTCTTCCGTGACCCCCTGAATGGTTACTAGGGTGTGTTAGGCAGAGCCGTAACGCACCGCAGAGTCTGGCTCTGATGCGTTACGCTGTCGCTTTTCTTGAATGCCGCTAGGCTATACGCATCCTACGGCAACTTACTGTGACCTACTTACCTGACTGTTGTATGACAGTTGTATGGCAAGTTGGAGGGCAGTTTTATGACAGTTTTGTCATCTAACGGTTTTGTCCTGTAACAACTCTGTCGTACCCGTGGGGGTAAGGTTCCTTATCCCTCCATCTTTTTGCCTCCACAGCACGAGTATCCACAGACCTAGTATTAAGGAACCAGTGTAATGATTTCACCTGCCCCTGACAGTACGGTTTAGGTTCGTGATTCCGAAGGGAGGGGATGCTGCTGGGTCTGGGGC
>JBMTWK010000235.1:0-5523 GCA_049452395.1 Prochlorothrix sp.
CTCCATGGGCCATAGTGCTGCTGTCCGGATAGGGCTGAAGGTCTTTGCTGTAAAGTATTGTCAACGCAATTGTTAAGTAAATAATGGAGAATTGCCAAATTCAGCCGATCGGTCGATCGCTAGAGGGGGGGTAGCCCAGTTGCCTTTTCCGCCCTTTCCATCGCCAACGCCGGGATAGCCAACGCCGGGATAGCCAACGCCGGGATAGCCAACGCCGGGACACCAAAAGTTGCCTAGAGTTGCCTAGAGTTGCCGAAAGCTGCCTAAAACTGCCTAGAGTTGCCTAAAACTGCCTAGTGGCCGAATTGAGTCCTTCAGAACCTGTGAACTACGGAGCACCCCCCCAACCATGCTGAGCCAGCTACACGACCTGGAGCAGATTACCCCCGATCGCTACGCCACCGATGAGGAACTTCAATTCCTTGCCACCGTTGGCCAAGCCTTCCCCGAACGTCGGGCGCTCTATCTGCTCTTCCAGTCCCTGGAAGAAAAACTGGTAGAGGAAACCTATCAGCTTTTAGAACAGAAATATCCTGAAGTCCTGCAAGTCAAGGGCATGGATTTTGCCAGCAAATGGAAAGCCGACACCCTACGGGTTGTGCGCTACATTGCCGCCGCCATTCTCCTCAACGATCCCGCAACGTTCCAAGAGCGTTTTTTGCTTTGGTTCCAAACTATCATGAGAGCCTTTGGGGTACGTCGCAATTGCTACATCACCTACGAGGCGATGAAGGTGGTGATCCATAAACACCTCACGCCGTCCCAATTTCAGTTGGTGGAGCCGCTCCTGAACCTGACCCAAGAAACCTTGGGCGGCACTTTGGAAGAGTTTAAGAACCGTTAGGTTATGGCGCAGGCTTAGGAGTCGGGAAGGTGTTGATCCAGCCAATCCCAGGTAATTTGGCAGGGCTTGGTTTTGGTGGGTTCCTCGCTGTCTGGGCTGTCTGAAGCCTGTGCGACTGAGTTACTGCCCACATTGGGGTTGCCCCTCACATAGGGAATATATACGGGACAAAAATGCTCTAGCCAGAGCTTGTATCCCTCTGCGTCCTGGGTCATGAGGGCGCTCTCTCCTTCTTCTGCCCAGTGCAAGGTGTGCAGCAGCGCGTGTAAGTCTGCCTCATGGGCAAAGGTTTTGTGTAAGAGATAAACCTGTCCTTGGTGCAATACTGCGTCGTGGAGCGCGTCGCGCCAGTAGTGCTTAAAAATGGTTAAGGCTTCGGTTGGTGCGGGGTGGGCGGCTCGATCGTACTGGGTTGCAGGGCTAGCGGTAGCGGGTGGGTTGGCCGTCAGGGCTGGGGTTGTCGATGCGGTGGGGGCTGTCCTTGAGGCGGGTGTCGCAGAAACCGATCTCGTTGGGGGGTTGAGAATATAGGTTGTGCGCATTGATCAAGGGATTTATCGTTAAGGTTTTGAGACGATGTTTGAAAACTCGTGCTGAGTTGCGGAGACCTCCGAAGAATCCCCCTCGGTCCCCCTTGTTAAGGGGGAGGACACCTCGATTTCCCCCCTGACTAAGGGGGTTAGGGGGGACTTTCTTAGGTTGATAAACATCCTCTGAGTGCGGCTAGGGGATTTGCGGCCAGTGGGGTTGCGATCGGAGCTTGTGACTTGCGTTTGTTCGGAGCTTGTGACTTGCGTTGGTGATTTGTGTTTGTGATCTGTGTTTGTGATCTGTGTTTGTGATCTGTGTTTGTAATCTGCATTTGTGATCTGTCGTTACACCTACCGTGATTTGGGACACGATACTGAAGGGTGATACTTTTCTTAAAGAAATATAAAAATTGAGGGTTTAGGCGCTGAAGGATGCAATGTGCAACGGACGTGAAGGGAGCATCCCACTTTAGCGATTTAACCGACCGGGTAGGGGCAAACCCCCCGTGGTTGCCCTGGCTTTGGGCCGAAGAGGGTCGGCACGGGGGCACGACCCCTACCAAGATTCTTCTAAAAGTGGGATACACCCGACGTGAACCCCCCAGCCCCGCGTTACAGGGCCGCCCATGGGTTAGGGTTGGGCCTTTCTGCCCTGGGCTACGATGGACCGATCGCCTAGGGGTGTACATTAGAAGATGCTGAAAAATTGTGCCTGACGACCAAAGCTGTCTCCGGAGGAGCGGTGCTGTAGTCTCTAATCCTTGATGGCTTAAGGGTTCTGAGACCTGTTTTGGTCAAGTGCAGAGTCTTTTAGCCCCACTGTTTTTTATCTCGGTTTGTCTGCGTCTGTGGTGAGGGGTTTGCCTGTGGGGGTGGCCCTTCTAGAGCGTTGCCGATCGCGGCGTGTTCGATCGCAGCTTGGCCGCAGCTTGTTTGACTGGGGAAACCCGCTGACATCATAAACACCTAAATCTAAACGGTATTCACAGTATCGAGGGAAGCGTTTTGGTCACTACATCTATTCTCAAAACCCAAAAGTCTGAAGAGATCTTTGCAGCCGCCCAGAAATTGATGCCGGGAGGGGTCAGTTCTCCGGTGCGGGCTTTTAAATCGGTTGGGGGACAGCCGATCGTCTTCGATCGAGTCCAGGGTGCCTATGCCTGGGACGTGGACGGCAACCAATATATTGACTATGTGGGCACTTGGGGACCGGCAATTTGTGGCCACTCCCACCCAGAGGTCATCGAGGCTTTGCGATCGGCCCTGGACAAGGGAACCAGCTTTGGTGCCCCCTGTGAGCTGGAAAATATTTTGGCCCAGATGGTGATCCATGCGGTGCCCAGCGTCGAAATGGTGCGCTTTGTCAATTCGGGAACCGAGGCTTGTATGGCGGTGTTGCGCCTGATGCGGGCCTACACCCAACGGGAGAAGGTGATCAAGTTTGAGGGCTGCTACCACGGCCACGCCGATATGTTCTTGGTTAAGGCTGGGTCTGGGGTTGCTACCCTCGGTCTGCCCGACTCCCCCGGTGTCCCCAAGGCGGTGACCGCTGCCACCCTGACTGCTCCCTACAACGATCTGGAGGCGGTGAAGCAACTGTTCGCCGATAACCCCAACGAGATTGCTGGGGTGATTCTGGAGCCGGTGGTGGGGAATGCGGGCTTTATTACGCCGGAACCGGGCTTTTTGGAAGGCTTGCGCGAGCTAACCCAGGCCAACGGTGCCCTGCTGGTCTTTGATGAGGTGATGACGGGATTCCGCATTGCCTACGGCGGTGCCCAACAGAAGTTTGGGGTGACTCCGGACTTGACCACCATGGGCAAGGTCATCGGGGGCGGTCTGCCGGTGGGAGCCTATGGCGGTAAGCGGGAAATCATGGAAATGGTGGCTCCGGCTGGCCCCATGTACCAGGCCGGTACGCTGTCGGGGAATCCCTTGGCGATGACGGCGGGGATTAAGACCCTGGAAATTATGGGCCGCGCAGGATCCTACGAAGCCCTAGAGAAGATCACCCAGCGCCTGAGCCAGGGGTTGCTGGAGCGGGCCAAGGCCGCAGGCCATGCGGTTTTTGGTGGCTCGATTAGCGCCATGTTTGGCCTTTTCTTTACGGCGGGTCCGGTGCGCAACTACGAAGACGCAAAGCAGGCGGATTTGCAGAAATTCAGCCGTTTCCACCGGGGAATGCTGGAGCAGGGCGTTTATCTGGCTCCGTCGCAGTTTGAGGCGGGCTTTACCTCCCTGGCTCACACCGATGAGGACATCGATCGCACTTTGGCCGCAGCAGAAACCGTCTTTAAGGCGCTGTAGGGGCCGATCGGATCGGTTAATCGCCAAGAATCCCCCCTAACCCCCCTTTTTAAGGGGGGAATTGAGGAATTCCGGTAGGGGCAAACCCCCCGTGGTTGCCCTGTTGTGGATTCCCGGCATGATCCCGGTAGGGGCAAACCCCCTGTGGTTGCCCTGTTGTGGATTCCCGGCATGATCCCGGTAGGGGCAAACCCCCCGTGGTTGCCCTGATTTTGCCAGGGTCGGCATGGGGGCACGACCCCTACGATTGTTATTTGAGTTATTTAAGCAAAACCCTTTAATTCAACCTTTAAGGCAAATCAGGCAAACCATGGTGAAACCCAAATTTAGTTGCAATCCCGCACCCCTAGGAACCGGTGCTAGCCCGATCGACCGCGATCGTCCCACGGCCCACCGCAGAGGTAAATGGCGATCGGGCCAAATCCTGGCCTCACTGCTGGGCTTTATTCTGGTCAGTCTGCTGGCGGTGCAACCGGCTTGGGCGGGGCTGACGGACGATCGCTTTGATGGCAATATCTTCCCCCTCTATGCCGGGAATGGCTCCCTCGTCCCCCCCCGTGAAAATCTCGCCGCCAACCTCAAAAATAAGCGGCCTACGGTGCTGATGTTCTATATTGACGACAGCTTTGACTGTAAGCAAAATGCGATCGTCATGAGCCAGCTCCAGGCGTTTTATACCCGCTATTTGGGTCTGTTGCCGGTAACGGTGGATGGCCTGTTGCCCGATCTGGACTATACCCCCCAGGAAGAGGGCTACTACTACAATGGTGTGCAAATCCCCCAGTGGGTGATCTTGCAGGGGGATGGAACCGTGGCCCTGAATAAGATTGGGCCAGCCACCTATGAAGAACTCGACGATGTGCTGCGGGAGATTTATGAACTGCCGCCCCGATCGTCCAACTTTGACCTGGGCAACCCGGCCAACTTCTCCCCCTCCCCCAGCGCAGACTCCACCTTCTGGACTGCCCCGGTTCGGCAACTGGATGAGTAGCCCGGTGGGTGCAGTTGGCCCAACAGTCTGAAGGATGATGCATCAGTACCCGCGTTATCTGAAATGGAACTTGAGATAGTGCAGCAGTCCTTGCGTACCCTGAAACGAAAACTGAGAAACCTGCTGCGGCAGGTCTATTACCAGACCCTGTTTTTCGTCGAAAAGCTGCCTGTTTTTGGCCTAAGGCTGCTCCAACCCCTGCCCTTTTTGCACCTCGATCGCCAGCGCCTCTATCCGCCCCGCAGCGTTGCTGAATCTAGCCGAGAGTGGGTGACTGAGGCGCAACGCACCCTCGGTTTAGCCAATGCTGCCTATGTTCTGATCGACCCCGCCGAGCCAGTTCACCGGTCCACTGTGCCTAAAACCTGTGAACCCACAGTTCACCCTCAGTTCCAGCGGGAACAGGAGGCCACGATACCGGAAGCGTTTGTGGCGATCGTGCCCCAGGGGCGCGTTTTGGGCGAGATGGGGACGATTTTGACCCCCGATAACCAACTGCTGTTGGATGTTTCCCTCGATCGGCGGCGCTCCCTCAACCCCAACCAAAAACACCTGGTCCAAATGCGATGGCCGCTGCTCCCCTTGCATCGCCTTGCGGGCACGATCGCGGTGCTGGCGACCTGTGGCTCCTCCATGTACTACCACTGGATGGTGGATTGTCTGCTGCGCTATGCCCTGCTGGGTCGTGCTGGCTTTACGGTGGAGGAGATTGACTACTTTTTGGTGGATGGCAAAGGTCGGCCTTACCAAGGCGAAACCCTAGCTTTGTTGGGAATTCCCGCCGAAAAAATCATTGATATCACGGACTATTTCCATGTCCAGGGCGATCGCCTGCTGGTGCCCTCTTATCC
>JBMTWK010000236.1:0-5509 GCA_049452395.1 Prochlorothrix sp.
CCTAGCCCTCCCCCACATCCGGAAGGTTGGTTAGGAAATTCCGATCGAGCGCATTTTGGAGGTCGGCGCGTAACGATGGGGTTAGGGAGCCACCTGGGTGAGCAAGCGTTGGACCCGATCGTAAATTTGATCCCGGACCGCTGGAAATAACGCTGGGGCTTCGGCAGGATCGGGCAAATCCCAATCTTCAAAGCCCGATCGCCGTAGCCATTCCTCCGGCAAACTGTAGCCACAGCCGCACATCGAAATCACCCAATCAAAGTCTTCAGGCCGAAAATCGGCGAGGGCTTTGGAGTGTTGTTGGCTCAGGTCGTAGCCCACCTCCGCCATGGCGGCGATCGCGCCGGGGTTGATGGCACTGGCCTCTAAGCCCGCACTGGTCACGGCAATGCGGCCCTCCCCCAGCCGACTGGCAAAGGCTTCCGCCATTTGAGAGCGGGCGGAGTTTTTACGGCAAACGAAGATGACGCGGGGCAGGGGCTGGGTACTGGGATGAGGGGCGGAAAAAGGCGGATGGTTGGCGGGGGAAGTGAGGTCAGCGGCCAAGCAGCGGGGATCGGGCAAGGTGGCCTTGGTGAGGGCGCGGGGAAAGCCGGGGGCGGTTTTTTTGCAAACTTCCACCAGGACCAGCATCAGGGGAACTTCAATTAAAACCCCAACGACGGTGGCCAGGGCTGCGCCGGAACTGAGGCCAAACAGGCTCACGGCGGTGGCGATCGCCACCTCAAAGTGGTTACTGGCTCCGATCAAAGCAGCGGGGGCGGCATCTTCATAGACCAGGCCCAAGGCTTTAGCCGCCCCATAGCTGAGGGTGAAGATCAAGAGGGTTTGCAGGGTCAGGGGAACAGCAATGAGGAGAATATGGACGGGATTGGCCAGAATTAGCTCCCCTTTCAGGGCAAACAGCAAAATTAAGGTGGTGAGCAGCGCCACGATCGCCACGGGGTTCAACCACGGCAGAAAAACCTGCTTAAACCAACCCTCACCTTTGGTCGCCAAAATCCAACGCCGGGAGAATACACCTGCAATTAAGGGCAATCCGACATAAACCACGACAGAGAGGGCAATCGTGGCCCAGGGCACCACTAAATCATTGCTGGCCAGCAACCACCGCCCCAGGGGCGCATAGAGCAGCACCATGGCCAGGGAGTTGAGCGCAACCATCGCCAGGGTATGGCCTTGGTTGCCATAGCAGAGATAGCCCCACATCAGCACCATCGCCGTACAGGGAGCAACACCCAGCAAGATCGCCCCGGCAATATAGGAGTCGCTGAGGGCGATCGTCTCGCCACTGCTCAGCACTTCGCTACCGGGAATCCAGCGTTGGAAGAGATTGCCTAAGAAAAGTTGGGCAAAAAAGACCATAGTGAAGGGCTTTACAAGCCAGTTAATCACCAGGGTGAGCAAGACGGGCTTGGGCGCATTGATGGCCCGTTGGGTTTGGCCAAAGTCAATCTTGACCATGATCGGGTACATCATGCAGAAGAGACAGACCGCGATCGGCAGGGAGACCTGAAAAATACTGAGGGAATCCAGCAGGGTTGCCACTTGGGGCGCAAGGCGACCGAGGCCGATGCCTGCACCAATGCACAGCAAAACCCAGAGGCTGAGATAGCGTTCAAAAAAACTGAGGGAACCGCCTGCTTGGACTGCATTGGCGGCGATCGAGGGGGGTGATGCAGCGGAGGACATGGGTCTTTACAACAATGAGACTGCTTTGATCCTAGGGGTCTTGGCAGCATATTTCAACTTTTTTTGAAATATTAAAGGACCGATTGCAAATCGGCGATCCCAGGGGGTTACCGGGAGAGGGGTTTCCTAATCATCACAGGTGCGGGTGGGGGCAATCGGGCTGAAACGGCGCAAATCAGCCAAATATTGCTCAAGGACTGCAATTTGGGGCAAATTCAGGCTGTAGTAAATCCAGCGGCCCTGCTGGCGGCTGCGGAGAATACCCGCCGACTTGAGGGTTTTGAGGTGAAACGATAACTTAGACGGCGAAATATCCAGATTTGCTTGAATATCACAAACACAAGCCTCGCGATCGCGCAGAAACTCCAGGATCTGCAACCGGAGCGGATCGGATAATGCCTGGAACCCTGCCCGCAGGGCGGCTTGTTCATCGGTGATCAGCGCTTGTTCCAACTTGGGTCACTCTCCTCAGGAGTCTCCTCTAGCAGTCCTAAAAACCTGGTCGGTGACTTTTTCCCAGCCCCTCACCCTCAATCCCTCTCCCAAAGCGGGCGAGGGACTTTGAACAGGGTCCATCCCACGTTAGCGATTGAACCGATCGGGTAGGGGCAATCCCCCCGTGGTTGCCCTGGCCAACCCCCCATGGTTGCCGTGGTTGCCCTGGTTTTGGACCGAAGAGCAGTAAAATATTTCAAAAAAACTAGAATCATTACCGCATCAGAACTAAGTTATCGCGGTGGATGACCTCTAGCACATCCTCCGGGCTGTCCAACTGGAGAATTTGGACAATCTCCCGCGTCTTATGCCCCTGGATCCGGCGCAATTCCTGGCTACTGTAGCCGCTAATGCCCCGCCCTACGGTCTCCCCCTTCGCATCGCAGACCAGCACAGCGTCTCGCCGCTGAAACTCCCCTTCCACCTCTACAATTCCCGCCGCCAGCAGCGACTTTCCCCCATCGCGGAGTGCCTGCACCGCCCCCGCATCCACATAGAGCGTCCCCAAGGGCATCGAGCCATGGGCAATCCAGCGCTTGCGGGCATTAATGGCGCAATCCTGGGCTGCGAAATGGGTACCCAGGGGTTCTCCCTCCAGGATGCGCTGGAGATTGTGGGGCGATTTGCCCTCGGTGATCACCATCCGCACCCCCGATTGGGTCGCAATCCGAGCCGCCTGGAGCTTGGTCACCATGCCACCCGTGCCCCACTGGCTGCCCGCCTTGCCCGTCTGCACCTGGAGCGCATCCAAATCCTCTAAATCCTGGACCCACTCGATCGGCTTGGCCTCAGGATTGCTGCGGGGATCGTCCGAGTAGAGCCGATCGACATCCGTGAGCAAAAACAGCCAGTCCGCCCCCACCAAACTCGCCACCAAAGCCGACAGAGTATCGTTATCGCCGAACTTTAGCTCATCCACCGACACCGTATCGTTCTCGTTGACGATCGGAATAATCCCCAGCCGCAGCAACTCCTGAAACGTTCGGTAGACATTGACATAACGGCTGCGCTCCATCAGGTCGCCTCGCGTCAGCAGCACCTGGGCGATCGGCTGGTTCATAGCCGTAAAAAAGTCGTCATAGACCCGCATCAGGCGACCCTGCCCCACCGCCGCCACCGCTTGCTTGAGGGCAATACTGCGGGGCCGCTCTGCCAAGGCCAAACGGGCACAGCCCACCCCCACCGCCCCGGAGGACACCAAAACAACGCGATAGCCCTGCTGCTGAAGTTGGCTCAGGGCTTCGGCGAGGGTGGCGATCGTCGAGAGCGCCAATAGCCCCGTTTCAGGCCGAGTCAGGCTAGAGGTACCAATTTTGACCACCACGATCGGGTTAGCAGGGAGGGACATAGACAGAGGGAAAGAGGGGTGAGGATCAAGTCAGGCAATCAACAAAGTGCAGATCAGGGGGGGAAGCTCCAGGCAACGGGTCCAGGCCAGCCCGCTGGCAGACAAGCCCCTGGCCCGTGACGATCTGCCCAAGGGGGAGCGTCCCCGTCAACGGGAGTAAGTTTCCAGGGAACAGGTTCCAAGGGAGTAGGTTTCCAGGGAGCAGGTTCCAAGGGAGCAAGTTCCAAGCATAGCAAAGCACCAACCCCCGATCGAGAGTTGGCGCAGTGCTTAGGTTTGTTATAGCAGGTATTTATGGTTCAGAGTCTTTATCTGGGCTGACTCCGTTTGACTTGTCTTTAAGAATTACAAACTTTTGTCACGCTTCTCGGTTTCATAATATTTCCTTTAGATTCCCAGGCGAAATGTTACAGATTGTAACCAACTCTCAGAAGCGCTGTATCCCGGTCCTACCCCAGCGCAGGGGGCTAAAGAATCCTTGCCGCCTTGGCCCTCCCCTCCCCAACTGCCCCCCCTTCCGTTCTGAAATGTCCTGAATTGCAGGCAATGGGGATCGATTGCGAGAGAACGCGATCGATCGTGCCCTAGGCACAGGGCTAAACCTCCGGTTCCTGGGGAAACGTCGTGACAAACTCCGCCAGCGTCTTAAAGTAAACCGCCTCCGTCTGGCGGGCCAGCATGGGCCAGCGAAAGCGCTGCTCCAACTCCTCATAGGCATTGTCCACCAAGGTTTGGGCATAGGTCGGACTCGACAACACCTCCACAATGCCCCAAGCCACGGTATCCGCCTGGGTCGCCCAGGTAACAATCCCCGTCTTGCCATGGTGCACCACCTCCGGTAACCCCCCCGCATCCGACACCACCACCGGCACCCGCGCCGCAAAACTTTCTAAGGCCACAATGCCAAAGGGTTCATAGAGACTGGGGAAAACCGCACAGTCGGCGATCGTCTGGAACTTATCGAGATCATCATCCGGCATAAAGCCCGTAAAGTAGCATTTATGATAAATATTCAGATCCCAAGCTTGTTGCTTGAGATGATCGGTATTTCCCCCGCCAATAATCACGAATTTGACCCGATAGTCCAATTTTTGTAAAACCTGGGGCGCAGCCTCTAGCAAAATCGGGACACCCTTCTCGTGGGAGATCCGCCCCACATAGTAGACAATCTGCTCATCATCCGCCGCAAAGCGACGACGAAACTCCCCATAATCAAAATTGGGGTCTCGCTGCTTCTTCTCTGCCCGAATGCCGTTATAGACCACATCCATCTTGTTGGAGGGGCAGCTCAGGGCATAGCCCACCTCCCGCGACATATAGTCACTACAGACAATCACCCGCTGGGAGTCCTGCGTTAACGCCTTCTCTTTGTCGCTGATGTAGTAATTGGTCGCATTGTGAAGGCCGTGGCAGCGTCCGTACTCTGTGGCGTGAATAGTAGAGACGAGGGGGATTTTGAAGTGATATTTGAGGGCGATCGAAGCATCTCCCACCAGCCAATCATGGGCATGGATTAAATCAAACGGTCCCTGTTGCAGCAACAACTGGCCCCCATGCTCCCCCATGCTCTCATTCATATTGGCAATCCAGTGGAAAAAGTCCTGACTGGAAGCGACTTCCACCCGGTGAATATGAATGCCTTCCACCAGTTCATAGGCTGGCGCATCCCCAAACGCCACCGTGACCAAATGAACCTCATGGTTGAGAAGAACAATTTCAGGATAGAGTTCCGCCACATGACGCGCAATTCCCCCAACAATCCTGGGTGGGAACTCCCAAGCTAGGACTAGAATTTTCATGGCTCTGGGTGGGTTCTTAAGCCCAATAGGGTGTAAATCATGGCCCAGTAGGGACGCTAACCCTTAACCAAGGGTTATGCCGCCACGGGCAGGTGGGGGGCTGGGTTGAGCGCTGTTGCCCGATCTACAAAGCTCCCAGGCTAGGAGAGGGGTCCGACTCGATCGGCCAAGGCAC
>JBMTWK010000237.1:0-5507 GCA_049452395.1 Prochlorothrix sp.
CTCCACATACTGTAACCATTGTGTCAATAGCCTTCCAGATGCGCTTACCCTGCCTTGGAGTTGAAACCATGCATTACACTGGTGCTCTATCTTGCTTGTTTCTATCCGTTTGCCGATCGATGCAATCTCCCAACCAATCCCTTGGCCCAGCTCCCCATCCCATCATCCGCCAGCTCACCCTAAATGCTCTCTCCAAAACAGTTAAAACCTTCCCCAATCTCCACTCCCTTCACCACCCTACAATCCAGCCCCACACCGCCAATACTTCCCCCTTTAACCCTCCACTCCAATTCCTCCATAATCGTCAATTTTTGCACCGCCAAACCCCGATCGATCGGGGTTATTTTGGCCCAATTTCCAACCCTTGGAGCAACCGCTTTAAGGCACTTCATCCCTCAGTTTTAGCCCAGACTTTGGGCGAATGGCTCTCTCCCTGGGGCACCGTTTTAACGGGTCAACCGCTTATGGTGACACGGGGAAGCGGTCGTTTAGAAGGCATGGCAACCGTCTAAAATCCTGGTGTCATTTGCCCTGCTCTGCTCCCCTTTGCCTGTGATCAATCTAAGGAATACCGTATGTCTACCAATCACTTAGCGCTCTCCCATCGTGCCAAACTCGATGATTCAACCCTGGATCAACTGAGTGATTTAGATTTCATTGAAAAGCTCAGTCCAAGCGCCCTAGATCAGATTATGATCCACCTCGCTTACAGTGCCATGCGCACCAGCGGCCACCGCCATGGCGCTTTTTTGGAAGCTGCCGCCACTGCCGCCAAATGTGCCGTCTATAGCACCTACGTTGAGCAAGGCAAAAATCTCCGCATGACGGGGCATCTGCACCACATTGAGCCAAAACGAGTTAAGGCGATCGTCGAAGAAATTCACCAATCCCTAGAGCAAGGCCGCCTCTTTAAGGTGCTTGGCTCCCAGGAACCCCGCTATTTAATTCAATTACCCTATATTTGGATACAGCGCTTCCCCTGGGAAGAAGGGCGATCCCGAATTTCTGGGGCCAGCCTTATGCCCTCAGAAAAGCGCCAAATTGAAGCCAATTTGCCCGATAACCTCCCCCCCGCCCAACTGATCAACTCCTTCCAGTTCATGGAGTTAATTGAATTTCTCCATAGCCGTGATCAGGAGGATCTGCCCGAAGATCGGCGGATGCCCCTCAGTGAGGCTTTTGCGGAGCATATTCGGCGGCGTTTGCTCTATTCCGGCACAGTGATGTCCGTCGAGACCTCCTGGGGTCCGCCCTTCTATGCGTTGATGCGGCCTTCCTACTCCCCCGTTGGTGAGGAAGAGCGCACCTATACCACGGTGGAGGATACGGCGCGGTATTTCCGGCTGATGCGGAGTTGGGCCGAGCGTCAACCCCAGGTTTTGCGGGCGCTGGAGGAGTTGAATATTCCTGTGGATCAGGTGGATGAGGCGTTGGAGGAGTTGGATGTGTTGCTGCGGACTTGGGCCGATCGGTACCACAGTTCTGGGGGTCAGGGGGTTGTGGTGCAACTGATGGCTGGCCCCTCAGAACGGCCCGATCCGCCCCCCACGCTACCCCAAGCGCTAAATTTGCCCCTCGCTGCTTAAGCAAAGAGGGCGGGTTTGTCAGATCTGGGGCTGAGAGACCGAGATTTTGGCGAAAACCCGCCCCTACGCAGATTTTAAGAACTATCGCGAACCGAGGCGGCGATTTTTGAGTTCATACCAGCCCAGAACCACGATCGCCAGCCCCAGCGGCACCCCATAGTACAACCCCCGAAACAGCAACAGACGACCCAGCACAAACCCCGGATCTAGACCTAGGGCCGTGTCCACTTCGGTCAAAAAAAAAGCATCACCGTTTCCAAAACCCCCAGCCCACCGGGCACGGTACTGAGCAAACCCACCACCATCGCTAGGGAATAAATACCGAAAAAGGGACCAAAGGCAAGCTTAGGCGAGATTTCCAGCAACCCATAGAGGGCGATCGCTGCTCCGCCCCAGTCTAGGGCAAAGGTGAGCAATTGACCCAGGGCAACGGGTATTGAAGGCAAGCGCCGATCGCCCACCGCACAAAACCCCAAGTACAAGGCCGTCAGGATTAGCCCTAAGCCGCCTAAATGGGCGATTTCCAGCGGTAGCGTGAGCTGGGGCGGCAAAGGCAGGGGATGGAGCCAGAGGGCAAGGCCCGCCACCCCACAGAGTCCGACCCAGAGCGTGGCATTGCTAAAAACAATAATTTGGGCGATCGTCAGCGGCGGCACCCCCCAACTGCTATAGAAGCGGTAGCGAATGGCTCCGGCACTGAGGAAAGGAAAGCCTAGGCTGGGGCTGAGGCTGTAGGTGAGCAGGCCCGTAAAGCAGATTTTGCGCCGATCGAGGCCGTAACCCAAATATATAAACGCTAACAGGTCATAACAGGCGATCGCCCCATAGCTCAGCAGCGTCGCCGCGATCGCCACCCCCCAACAGGACCACGGCGGCAACACCAAACCTTGCCACACCCCCGCCCGAAAATAGCCGGACAGTTCCGGCACCACAACGGCCAAGGCAAAGCCAAACAGCAGCAACCCTAAACTAGCTTGAAGACGGGGAGCGATCGTAGACCAACGCATAGATAGCCAGGGGTAAAGGTGCAAAACTCAGCCAGCATCAAGCAGCCATGGATAAACCTCAGGAAATGCCCCTAAATCCCTTCAAACTGGGAGAAAGGGTCTAATCGCCCGAATCAATCTCACAGATCAAGGGCAGCGTCACCGTAAAGCAAGAGCCGCCCCCCTCCACGCTCTGCACCGAAATATAGCCCTTGTGGAGGTCAAGGCAGTGCTTCACGATCGACAGCCCCAAGCCCGTGCCCTGGATCGTCCCCACATTGCTGGCTCGGTGGAAAGACTGGAACAGTTGGGGCATATCACTGGCGGGAATGCCAATGCCTTGGTCCTTCACTTCAATTTGGATGCTGTGGGAGTCTAGGGTGAGGATCACCTCGATCTGGGTGTGCGCCGCAGAATATTTAACGGCATTGGAGAGGAGGTTTATCAAAATTTGGCGCAGGAGTTTTTCGTCTAAGTTGTACTCGATCGACGGCGCAGGATCATCCGAAGGGGTCAAGTTGGCAATCGTCGGGTTTGCCGCCGAGTGGGGCTGATCCACCAGAGAACCATAGACCACCGTGAAGCAAATGGCATAATCTGGGTAGCTTTCCTGGATTTCGTGGCATATTCTCTCGCAGAACGCCACAACATTGAGGGGAGCCGGTTCAAAGCGCAACTCCTCCGAGCCAGCCCGGTTCAGGAGCAAAATATCATCCAAAAGCCGGGTCGTATGCTGAATATAGGTTTGGATCGTCGCCAAATGTTCATCCCGCTTTTCCGGAGAGAGGCGATCGCCAAAGTGCTGGAGAATCCCCACCGAGGACGAAATCACCGCCAAGGGCGTGCGGAACTCATGGGAAGTCATGGCAATAAAGCGGGATTTCAGTTCACTTAGCTCCTCTGCTTCCTGGAGCGATCGATAAATCCGATCCTCAGCCTCTTTTTGGCTAGTCACATCCGTAATGCGCACCAAATACAGTCTCGGAGCCATGGACTGAACCGACTTCGCCGCCACATTGCCCCAAAAGGGCATGGCCTGAAACGTGCGAAACTCCACTTCGCTGTACCAAAAGCCCTGGGTATCTAGCTCCGTGGTCAGGCTCATCAGTTGGCGAGTTGAGAAGGATTGCTGGGGTAAATGGGTAAAAGAGCGGCCCAAAAACTGATGCTTGCCCTCCGCCTCAAACAGCGTAATCGCCCGCTGATTACAGTCCACAATCTTGAGGTTATTCGGCTCCAGCAGCAACAGAGCATCGGTGGCATCATTAAAAATGGCCTCCCGCAGATCGCGCTGATGGGTCAGTTCGGCTCGGCTGCGCTTGCGTTCTGTAATATCTGCCGCTCGGCCCACAAAGCGGTAGGCGGTTCCCTCCTCATCCACCAGCGTCGCCCCCTCCACCTCAATCCACCGCACCGCCCGATCGGGACAAAGCAGCCGACACTCAAAGCTAATTTGGTGGGTGTCTAGGGCAGCGCGGCACAACCGCAGCACCTCAGCTTGATCCAGGGGATGGACGACTTGGAGCCAGTCTTGGACATGGGCGTACAGTTCCTCTTCTTCTTGGTCCCAAATCTTGCGATAGCCCGGACTGATATAGACTAGCTCGATGGGATTGAGGTTCACGACCCAGAACACCTCATTAATATGGGCAACCAACTGCTGAAAGCGTTCATTCATCGCTTGCAGTTCATGGGTCCGCTTCACCACCCGCACTTCCAAATCGCGATTGAGATGGCGCAAGGCCCGCTCTGCCTTCCATAGCGCTTGGGTCCGCTCTGCCACCCGCACTTCCAGTTCTGTATTCCAGGATTGCAGCCGATCGTAGAGTTCGGCCTGTTGGATGGCGATCGTCGCCTGAACCGCTAGCTGCTCCAACAACTCGATTTCCCAAGGCTGCCACGATCGCGCATAGGTGCATTGCTCCGCCACAATCCAGCCCCAAAGCGTCTCTAAGATTGAGCAAGACGGAGCCTGATCAAGTTTCCCATACCCATCCTGTTGCCTCGGTAAGGTAATGGGAACCGCCAATTGGGACAGGATCCGCGCTTCCCAATCCGGAGAATCCAAGGGAAAGGGTCGAGTACAGACATGGGCCTGGGGATAGTCAGGGTGGGGAGACTGGAACAGTTGCAGCCAAGGGTCGGCAGGATAAGAGCCAAGGCTAAGGGACGAGCAAATACAGGTAGGCTGTTCACTCACGGCCAAAATCTTGACCTGAGTCGGGAGATCCGTCGGAGAGAGTTGCTCCCCTGGGGTGCAGATCAGCACCCGATCGACCTTCAGACAGGCCCGCAGCAACGTCACCAACGTGTTGAGAATCTCGTCTAGGGTTAAACACTGCCGAATTTGCAGGGTAATGGAGCTAAGAAGCTGCTGAAGGTCTTGTTGGTGCTGAAGACGCAGTTGGAGGTCGCGATAGTCTAGGGCTGTTCGGATCGATCGCCGCACGGCAGCGGGCGTGAGCTTAATCTTAAACAAACAGTCCTGGGCACCCGCTTTCATGACCTCAACGGCCAAATCTGCCGCCTCCAGCATCGTAATCACAACCACCAGAATTTGGGCCGGGGTCGCAAAGGTGCGGAGCTGCGCCAGAAACTCCGATCCATTCAGATGGGGCATTGCATAGTCCAGCAGCACCAGATCCGGCGGATTTTGACGACAAATCTCTAGAGCCTTGCTCCCCGAATTACTTAGCTCTATGGCATAGCGCTGCTCTTCATCGGTTTCCAGGTAGGACCGATAGAGTCTAAGCGCTAAGGTTGAGTCATCAACAATCAGAATCCGAGGTGAGATCGTTGTCATACGAACTCCTGTGCTGCCCCACAATAATCATCACAATAATCAGAATTACAAACTGGTCTGAAAGCTTAACCAAGAACCCCCCAGGGGTATCGCACTAATTATGTATAAAATGTACTTGACAAAGATCCAGAT
>JBMTWK010000238.1:0-5483 GCA_049452395.1 Prochlorothrix sp.
ACGCTCACCCTAGGAGGTGTAAAACTTACGCCTGGGTCTACTAGCCAAATCTAGCCCTAGGACCGAGACAGGGATCGCCCCTTAACGGGTGCAGAACTTCCGTGACTGATCGTCTTGGGGATATTGCCAGGAATAGGCAAAGTGGCTCACCGCCGGGAGTTGGGGTGTTGCAGCCTTCAGGGCTAGCATTTGTGCCTCTAGGGATGGGCGATCGCGCAAAGAATCTCCCCAGGTTCCCGCCAAAGCCGGTTGCACCCAAGTATCGGGCGAGGCCAAGGCCAGCACCCGCTCAACTTCCGCCACAATACAATCGGTGCCTTGGCAGGTGGAATAGGCCATGGGGTGCCACTCTAACGTAGACGGGAACTGGTTCCAGGGCTGGAGGCGGGAGTCAAAGCCCTGTTGGCCAACCGTGCGGTTTGCGCCGGGAAAGAAAACCGCCCCCGCTGGAATGCCCGCTGCCTGGACGGGCTGGGTCGCCAAGCCCAAAAAGTCCAAAATTCCCCGCTGGGCATGGGCCACACTCAGCAGCCAAAGATCTTGCTGAAGCCAAGGTTGCTCCAGTGCTGCGGTTAGGGATTTGCCCTCTTGAAAGCGGGGTTGTCGCCCCTCCCACAGCGGTTCTGGCTCCAGGGGATAGCGCTTGGCAACGTCCGTAACATCCCACACCCCCACATGCCCCTTCTGGAGGAAGCGGCTGATGAGATCCCGCCCCTGGCCATTGAGGGCGCGGTTAAGCAAAGACTGACGGGCAGCGGGGGTATGAATGAGCAAGTCCTGCACCCGCGATACCACAGAGGCGGCCCCATCCCCGCGCGGATAGCGAATATAGTCAAACAGCAGGCCATCGGGACGGCGCTGAAGCATCGACTCCACGAGCAGCCGGTAATCCCATTGGGCCTGGGAGTTGTAGGGATCAATAAAAACCTGAACCTCGCCACTGACCAAATCAAGGCTGCTTTGTCCCTGGGCATTGCGGGCGATCGCCTCCTGACGATCGGGCCGACTGGCATAGGAATAGCCAAAATTCATCGTAAACATCCAGCCATAGACCTCTAGCCCCCGCTGCCGCCCTGCGGCGATCGCCAACGCAAAGAGATCAATATTTTCTTGACCGGGTTCATTGAGCACTGAAGGCCACACCGTCGGGTTTTGGGCCTTGGGCAACAGCACCCGCCCATCGTAAAAGACTTCAACGTAAACCTGGTTATAGCCCTGGTTGACAATGCGATCGAAAATTTGCTCCAAGCGCCCCGGTTTGAGGTCGCAGGGATAGAGGCGAATCCAAAGGGCTTGTTTTTGGGGCCATTCTTGCTCCCGACACTGGTGCAGCAGGAGTGCATGTTCCCCCAACATCTCGATATATTCAGCCCGGTTTGTGTTGCGATCGATCATCGCCGATCGCAGGCTCTCCTTCTGTGCCCGCGCCAGTTCCGGAAAGCGGCAGAACTGATCGAGGTCGATCGCAGCCGTGGCAGCGGCGGGGGCGGGGGTCACCGCATCCTGGGCCAAGCTGGGGAGCGGGGTGGCGAAAAGGGTGGCCCACGCGAGGCCCAAAGTGGCCAACAGGGAACGAGCGCTGCGGGCGGGGTTGCAGGTCAATGGACGGGACAAAAGGGGCATAGGTTCAGAGCGATCGGGGTATCCATTGCCAATGATGGGGCCATCTTAGCCCAAGTTCCGTAACCAGTTGCAAAACTGACCTAGGGCACCGCAACCGACTCAACCAAGGCTTGAATCACCGTTGCGGCCCGCCGTCCACCTGCTGGAATAATGCGGTGGGTCAGCACATGGGGAGCTAGCTTTTTGACATCATCGGGCAGGGCATACTCCCGCCCCTCCAAAAAGGCCAAGGCTTGGGCCGTGCGCTGGAGCGCCACCGTTCCCCTAGGACTAACCCCCAAGGTAATGGCCTCATGGTTTCGTGTGGCCCGCACCAAATCCAAAATGTACTGTTGCAGGGGTTCTTCAACCTTGATTTGCTGGCATTGAGCACAGAGGGTTTGCACCTCCTCCAGGGAAATACAGGGTTCCAAACTGTCCACGGTTTGCCCCCCTTGCAGTTGTTTCAGCATTTGCATCTCCTCCGCCTCCTCTGGGTAGCCCAGGGACAGAGACAGCAAAAAACGATCCATTTGGGCTTCCGGTAGGGGAAAGGTGCCTTGGTATTCGATCGGGTTCTGGGTGGCAATCACAAAGAAAGGACGCGGCACCGATCGCGAAGTCCCATCGGTGGTCACCTGCTGCTCTTCCATCACCTCCAACAAGGCCGACTGGGTTCGGGGCGTAGCCCGATTAATCTCATCCGCCAGCAAAACATTGGCAAACACAGGACCGGGCAAAAACTCAAACTCCCGCGATTGGGGGTTCCAGATATTGGTTCCCGTAATAGTAACCATTCAGGGGGTCACGGAAGAATGCGGGTTTCAGGCTCTGAAAATCCTGGATTGGTATGGTTTGAGCTGCTTCGGACTCCGATCGAAGGGCTGAAACCCTACTAACTTCGTAGACCCCTGAATAGTTACCCCGTAATATCCGCTGGCAACAGATCCGGCGTGCACTGCACCCGCTGAAACCGGCCCTCGATCGACTTCGCCAAAGACTTTGCCAGCAGCGTTTTCCCGACCCCCGGCACATCCTCCAGCAGCACATGGCCTCGGGAGAGCAAAGCCACCAGGACCAGTTGGATCGAGTCCTGCTTGCCGACGATCGTGCGGCTTAAATTACTCAACAGGCGTTCAATGGGTTCGCGCATAGCCTTGGACAATGAAGGGCAAACGAAGCAGAGCTGTGGAACTCCGGCGATCGGCTCAACCCCAAGGAACTCAACCCCCAAAAGACAAGTTGGAGACCTACACCCTAGGGTTGGCCTTGCTGGATGACGTGTTGCTGAATGACAAGCATGACCGTGGGTTGGGGTCAAAACCTAGGGCAACCCCAGGGTTTTTTCCTCTACCGGGTTGGGGCCGAAACCAGGGCAACCACGGGGGGTTTGCCCCTACCGGATTTGGGCCGAAACCAGGGCAACCACGGGGGGTTTGCCCCTACGCACATCATTCCCTTAATCAGCGTCCCCTTAATCAGCGTCCGCAGACTCACCCGGATCAAAGGTCAGGGCGGCAGAGTTCATGCAGTAGCGCTGACCCGTGGGGGGGGGACCGTCGGGGAAAACATGGCCCAAATGGGCATCACAGGCCGCACACAGCACTTCAGTCCGTCGCATAAAAAAGCTACGATCGTCCTTATAGGCCACGCTCTCCTTGGAAACAGGCTCCCAAAAGCTGGGCCAGCCGGTTCCAGAGTCGAATTTTGCATCGGACTTAAACAGGGGCGTTTTGCAGCAAACACACCGGTACAGCCCTTGGGCCTTGTTGTCGTGATAGCGTCCGGTGAAGGCCCGCTCGGTGCCATGCTTGCGGGTGACGTAAAATTCCTCCTCGCTCAGGAGTTCTTTCCACTCGGCTTCTGTTTTTTGTACTTTTTCAACCATGGCTGTCAGGAGGATTCTTACGAATAGAGCTTGTGTAATCTTTTGTTAAGGGCGGAACCCCTGCTCAGTATAGCGTGAGTCCTTTCTCAAAACCCGGTTGGCGCTGGGCTGGGGGGGTATCAAGACTTGGGGATCCCAAACCCGGTAGGGGCAAACCCCCTGTGGTTGCCCTGGCTTTGGCACAAATCCGGTTCCGCCGCCAAGCGGGTCGGCACGGGGGAACGACCCCTACCCGGTTCTATCCCCCACAGGAGAGGTCGGCACGGGGGCACGACCCCTACCGGACCAGGTTTTTACCGGGATAGGCTTTGTGCGTAAAGCTGTTTGTGGTTAAAAATGGGTCGCCTGGGATTCGAACCCAGGACCAATCGGTTAAAAGCCGAGTGCTCTACCGCTGAGCTAGCGACCCGTAGAAAGTAGGGAACAACCGGTGTGTCTAGGTTGTTTTGACCTTTCCTAGACTAGCATGATTCCTGGGAAAGTAAAGTCTCCTAGGATAGATAAATTGATTTTTTTATACCCAACAGCCATGGGATTTTCTATGGCGATTCCTGGTTATTGAGCTGGTTATTGAGCAGGGTAGGGGGAGTGAGCTAGGGTGATGGGGATAGGATTACGGTATCCAGTCAATATCCAGTCAATTCAAAGTCCCAAGGGTATGGGGTGGGCCATTATGCAACGGGGTGGGCGAGACCAGGGTGAGCAATAACGGGGTCAGCAATAACGGAGCAAGCAATAACGGCGGGGGCGATCGGGCCTATTGGCTAGCCTGGGCACAGGTGCGAGGGTTGGGTCCGCTGTTGTTGCAGCGGTTGGAGGAACATTGCGGCAGTTTGGCAGCGGCTTGGGAGGCACCGATCGAGGAACTCCAGGCGATCGACGGCTTTGGCCCCAACAAAATCGCCGCCATCCGCGAAACCCGCACCCGTCTCGACCCGTGGCAATTCCTCGACTTCCATAGCCAGAAAAATCCCCGCTTCTGGACCCCCGCTGACCCAGAATATCCAGCCCTGTTGCGGGAAATCCCCCGTTTTCCTCCAGTGCTGTATGTGCGGGGGCGGGGGGTGGCCTTTGGGCCAGAGGCATGGCGAAAAACCGTGGCGATCGTCGGTACCCGTCAGCCCTCAGATTATGGTCGCCGCTGGACCCGTCGCCTCAGCCAAATCTTG
This sequence comes from Prochlorothrix sp., assembly GCA_049452395.1. Classification (GTDB taxonomy): domain Bacteria; phylum Cyanobacteriota; class Cyanobacteriia; order Prochlorotrichales; family Prochlorotrichaceae; genus Prochlorothrix. Next base: position 4,660 of record JBMTWK010000238.1, read on the forward strand.
GCGGAACATGGTTTTACGATCGTGTCCGGACTGGCGGCGGGGGTGGATGCCGATGCCCATCAAAGCTGTTTACAGGCCGGGGGGGCAACGGTGGGCGTGTTGGGCACTGGGGTGGATGTGGTTTATCCTGAGCGCAACCGATCGATCTACGAGAAGATTTTGACAACGGGTTGGGTTATGAGCGAGTATCCGGCCCAAACTCAGCCGAATAAAACCCATTTTCCCCAGCGCAACCGAATTATTGCGGGGCTATGTCGGGCGACGTTGGTGATGGAAGGGAGTATTAAGTCTGGGGCGTTGATTACGGCGAACCTAGCCAATGAATTTGGCCGGGAGGTTTATGCCTTGCCGGGATCGTTGGATAATCCCCAGAGTATCGGCTGTTTGAAGCTGATTCGGGACGGTGCCCAGATGATTTTTGATCTGGAGCAGCTTTTGGAGGATTTGGGAACTTTGCCCCAAATGGACTGTGCTCCACCGGCTTTAAAGCCCATTCCCGCCGGTTTAGACCCAGATTTGGCGCAGGTTATCCAGATTCTGGGGCCGGAACCCCTGCCGCTGGATTACATTGTGGTTCAAACGGGATTGCCAACGGCAACGGTGTCTAGTGCGCTGCTTCAGTTGGAGTTAATGGCGTTGATTGTGCAGGTGCCGGGAATGCGTTATCAGCGTTGTTAGTGCAGGAGGGACTGCAAGTTCCTGATCCCAGGGATTAAGAGGGGACTGCAAGTTCCTGATCCCAGGGATTAGGAGGAGACTACAAGGGGTGATCCCACTTTGGAAGAATCTTGGTAGGGGTCGTGCCCCCGTGCCGACCCTCTTTG
>JBMTWK010000239.1:0-5465 GCA_049452395.1 Prochlorothrix sp.
TAACTCTCCGCCTGGGTCTCAAACAACGCCACCTTATTTTCATCTGTTAAACCAGGGCGCAGAGCCTCCCATTGGGCGATCGCCCCCAATAATGCCGCCGTCGCCTCCTGGGGACGATCGGCCTTCAGCAACGCTTGCCCCTGGCGATGTAACACCATGCCTTGCCCCACGGGATCCCCACTTTGCCGATGGAGCGCCAGAGCCAGATCGTAGGTTGCCAATGCCTGCTCCCCTTCCCCCAAAGCCTCCTGGGCTTCCCCTAAATAGGTCAGGGCTTGGGCTTGGCCCGATTGATCCCCCATTTGCTCCGCCAAGGCCAAAGACTCCTGCAACACCGTCACCGCCGCCCTGGGCAGATTCGATCGCCCATAAATTAATCCCTTCGTGGCCAAACTCACCCGCTGACCCCCCATTTTGCCGGGATATTCCTCCGGGATCACCCCATAGCGCTCTAGAGAACGATCGATCGCCGCCAAAGCCGCCTTTTGATCCCCCTGTTGGCTATATAACACCGCCAACCGCTGATATAACACCGCCTGATCCCGGGGCAACTGATACAGCCCCCCCTCCAAAGGAATTGCCCCCGATCGCTCCTGATCCGCCAAATTGTCCAGAGCCTTTTGCAACCAGATTACCGCCTGATCATAGCGACCCAAACGCTGGTACACCTCCCCCAAACTCGTCAAACTGACCCCAATGCCCTGGAAATCCTGCAACCCCCGCCGCAACTCCAACCCCCGCTGGTACAACTCCAACGCCTTGGCATACTGGCCCAACTGGGTCGCCATATCCCCCATGCGGTTGAGGGCATCCCCTTGGCGCTGGCGATCGCCCCCCGCCTCATAGACTGCCAACGCCGCCCCAAACCCCTCCAACGCCGCCCCAAACTCCCCCCGGTTGGCCGCTGCCTCCGCCAGGGCATACCCATCCTCCCCATCGTCAGAAAAAATGCACACTGTCACCGGCTCCACCGGGCATTTTTTAGGATTAATAGGGTTATCTAGGGCGATTAAGCTTCTTAAGGCTGTTAGCCCCCCCAAAGAACCCAGATCCCGCACCTGGTTTTTCTCAATCACCAAATAGTTCAGCCCCGTTAGCCCCGCCAAGGGGGAAATATCCGTAATTTGATTTCCCGCCACCAACAAAAACTGAAGCTGGGTCAACCCTGCCAAGGGGCTTAAATCCTGGATTTGATTAAAACTGAGATCCAAACTTTGCAGATGGGACAGACTGGCCAAGGGACTCAGATCCGTGAGATTTTGCCCCCCCAACCCCAGGGACACCATCCCCGCCAACCCCTGGGCCGCCGCCCCACAGTCCTCGGTCCCCGCCTGGGCCAACAGCGCCGCGATCGTCCGTTGCTGGCCAGGGTTGAGGCGATCGGCTTGCTGGCACCACTCCAGAAACGATCGCGGCTCCTGGGCCATGGCCGGAGCTACCCAGCCTAAGGCGAGGGCCACCCCACACCCCCCTACCCAGCCAGTTAGACCAAAAAAACGCATCGGGTTCATGGGGGATTCCTCCATTGGGTTAAGCCTGTACCAAGACCTGGGATCACGTCGGCGATCGTAAACTTCAGGGGCTATGTTAAGAATCCTTTTGGCTCTTGCCTAGCCCTTGATTTGGGAGCATCTCACTTTGGGGCGCTCTAGGGGTCGTGCCCCTGCCTGTCCTGAGCGCAGCCGAAGAGTGCCGACCCTCTTGGGGTCAAAACCGGGGCAACCACGGGGGGTTTGCCCCTACCAGACCGGTTAATCTGCCCAAGTGAGATGGCCCCCTTGGTTTCATAACCCATTTTGTAAACTCTGGTTGTTGTCAGGACTGTTTAGGAGATCTTAATTTTGTCTCCAGCAAAACGGGGGGGTTCCCCAACCCGAATTATTTCACTCCCAGCGCAGGATTGCTGAACCCTAGCGCAAGATTTTCTGGCCAGAGCAGCGGCAAAAGTAATTCTGTGGTGTAACCTATGGGCAACCTGCTGTACCCACTCAATGCAGCCCCCCTGAGCCACCATGTCCCCAAGCCTCCATCCCGCTGGCTACCGTCCCAGCCAACCCCTACCGCCCCTGGCCCTTCGCCTCCTGCGCTGGTTTAACCTCCGCCCTGAGGAAGTGGAACGCACCCTGTTGATGTTCATCTTCTACATGGCGTTCTCGATCGGCATGACCTGGCTAGAGGCAAGCAGCATCGCCCTCTTCCTCGACAGCTACGGGGCCGAATTCTTGCCCTGGATTGCGGTGGTCACCGCCGTTACCGGGTCTAGCATGGGGGCGCTCTATTCCTGGCTTCAGCGGGTCTTGCCCCTGCGGACCTTAGTCGTGCTGGTGCCCTCAGCCATGGCGGGGGTGTTGGTGATTTTGCGGGTGGGGCTGAGTTTTCCCAATGTCTTCATCCTCAACGTTTCCATCCTGGGGATCACGATCTTTGCCCTGCGGCTCTGGGCTGAGGCGCTGTTTACGATCAGTGAGCTGAATACTACGATCGCCGCCAACCAGCTCTTCAATATTCGCGAAATTAAACGCACCTACCCCATCATCAGCAGCGGGGTGCTGATCTCAGACATTGCCAGCGGCTTTGCCCTGCCCGTGTTGCTGTTGGCCCTAGGGGGAGAACGAGCGGGGCTATATAACGTCATTGTGGTCGCAGCCTTCATGATGGTGGCCGGGAGTGGTGCCCTGCTTTACCTGACGAACCGCTACGAGCAAGCCTTTCCCAACACCGTAGGCCGCATCCAAAGCGCCGATCAGGTGGAACTCACCGCCCGCCGCATTCGTGGCCCCCTCCGGCGCTACACGATCGCCCTGGTTCTCTTCTTTGTCTTTGCCCAGTTGCTGCTCGAACTGATTGAGTTCCAGTTCTACGACCAACTGGAGGCCCGCTTTACCGCAGCCCAAATTGCGGGCTTTTTGGGCCTATTTAACGGGGTTTTGGGTATTTTTGAGATCAGCACCCAGTGGTTTTTATCCAGCCGCCTAATTGAGCGCTGGGGCGTGTTCTTGGCCGCGTCGATTTTGCCCAGCTTGATTGTTTTGCTTAGCTTACTGTCCCTCACCCAACTGCTGAGCCTGTTAGGGGGGCTGCTCTTCCTCAAGTTCTTTGATGAACTGCTGCGCTATACTCTGGTGGCCAGTACGGGGCCGGTCTTGTTCCAGCCCATTCCGGACTTTGTGCGATCGCGTATCCAATCTATGCGGGGCATCTCCGACCCCATCTCCTCCGGCATCATGGGGACCATTATCCTGTCCTCCCTGTGGTACCTCAGAACCGCCTTCCCTGAATCCCCGGATCTCCGCCATCAGTTTTTCCTCATTCTCACCGTGCTCTTTGGCGCGGGCTGGGCTTATTCGGTGTGGCTCCTGCGATCGGGCTATGTCAAACTCCTGGTTCTGAGTGCAGAGCGGGGCCAACTCAGCGGGGCCAATTTTGACCTCCGCGCCCTTAAGCAAGCCGTCATCGGTGCCCTGGAAAATAACAGCCCTGAAGCTGAAAAACGCTCCTGCATTGAACTCCTCAGCCAGCTTTACCCCGAAAGCGTCGCCGAAGTCCTGGCCCCCCTGCTGCGCCGCTTCACCCCCAAGCTCCAGTACCAAACCCTAGAACTGATGCTAGAGCACCCCGACCCCAACTATTTGGGCGAAGTGCGGGAGTTGTTGGATGCGTCGGTGCCCCCAGAGGTTCTGGCCGTGGCCCTGCGCTATGTCTGGCTCACGGAACCCGATCCCAAGTTGGAGCAACTGCGGCGCTATTTGCGGCCTGAGGTGGATCCAACGGTGCGAGCCACGGCGGCAGCCTTGATGTTGCGCCTGGGCAGTCCCGAACAACGGGCCGAGGCCACCTATACCCTAGGGCGAATGCTGACCCACAAACGGGAGCGAGAACGGGTGAAGGGCTGTGAAGCCCTCGGCAATGCTGTCCACATGCAAGCCCTGCGAATCCACATCGCCAAGCTGCTCCAGGATCCATCGCTGCGGGTGCGCCAAGCCACCCTAGAGGCGATCGCCGCCACCCATCTCGAAGAGTTCTACCCCTCCCTCATTCGCGGCCTCTACTACACCTCCACACGGGAAGCTGCCATGACGGGCCTGATTCGCCTCGACAATGCTGTACTGGAGCCGCTCCTAGAACTGGCCACCAATCCCCACAAACCGATCGGTGTTTGTCTCCATGCCTGGAATGTGGTGGGCAAAATTGGCACCTTGGAAGCCCTAGACCAGTTGGTGGTCAACCTCACCAGCAGTTGGGGCAATACTCGCCGCAATATCCTGCGAATTCTCCTGAAACTACCCCAGGAACGGGGCATTAATGCGGTCCTCGATCGCCTGGGGGGACGGCGAGGCGTGGAGGACTTAATTGACCAGGAGTTAATCCTCATTGGCAAGCTCTACGGGGCCATGTTGGATTTTTCCGGCGAAGAGATGGTGGGCCTAGAGGCGGAGTTGATGCTCCGGGCCATTGCCGACCAACAAACCGACGCGATCGATCGCATCTTCCTCCTGCTGCGCTTCCTCTACCCCGCCAATGACATCCAAGCGGCGGATTTCTGCCTGCGATCGACCTCCTCCAGCAGCGTCGCACGGGGCATCGAGATTTTGGACAACACCCTGGATATTCCTAACAAACGTAAACTCTTGGTCGTCCTCGATCGGCGGCCCATCCTGGAAAAATTCCAGGCGATCGCCGACCTCTTGGAACCGGAAGATCGGGAGAATTTTGCTCCCAGTGGTCGTCTGCGGCGCTTGCTGGAGTCTAGCGACTACCTAGGGGACTGGCTCTTAGCCTGTTGCTTCCATTTGGCCCGTAGCCACCGCTGGCGCATTGACCCCGCCAAAGCCTTAGCCTCCCTGCGCCACCCCACTGGCTTTGTGCGGGAAGCCGTCATTAGCTACATTGCCATGGCTTCCCCCCGCGCACTCTACAAAATCCTGCCCATGATTCAGTCGGACCCCGCCCCCCTCGTCGCCGCCCAAGCCCATGTTTTGCTGGGCCAAATTGAGGAACAGCGCCGCATCCCAGGCCAAGCCCCCCGCCGCGCCCTCTCCGGCCCCCAATCCGTTTAGCCCCCCTGGGAGGGCCGATTTGCAATCAACCTGCCTATTCCTTCCCCTTTCACCATTAATGCTTCGACTTACATCCCTGGGAGGGCCGATTTGCAATCAGACTGCCTATTCCTGCCCCTTTCGCCGTCATACCTTCAATTTGCATTCCTGGGAGGGCCGATTTGCAATCGGCCTGCTGATTCCTTCTCCTTTCACCATTAATTCTTCCCAACCCAGAACCCAGGGTTCTTCTTCGCCGCAGTCCAACCCACCCCAAGCCCACCCCAGAACCCTGGGTTCTCGATCCCTACGGGCCAGTGACCGGCTGTAAAGGATCATGGCGAAACCGCCCCAATTTGCCCAGCACCGGTCAATACTGGAGTTTTGACTTTTTGGGCTTGAGCAGGACAAAAGCGCCGAGGGAGTCAC
>JBMTWK010000240.1:0-5457 GCA_049452395.1 Prochlorothrix sp.
GCATCAGGAGCTTCGCGGCGCAACCACGGCTTTGGCCCCGCTTTTGAACCTAAGGGAAGCGGATCCGGGGGAAAAACAGGGCTACGATCGCCTTTTTCTGGGAACCTGTCAGCCCGCTGCGATCGTGCAGGAGCAAAAACTGAGTTCAGCGGCGGCCCGTCTAGAGGTGCCCAGTTCCGTGGCCCATGGTGCAGCGGCGATCGGGGGGGATAGTCCCGGTTTGGTCAGCCTGTCGGGCGCACCGTTATCGCCCCTGAGTCAGGCGATCGTCGAAGGTCTCGACCCCGATCGCACCGAAAGCGGCATTATTACCAGTACTTTTCTCCACAATTGGGTTAGCACAGCCCTGAGCGATCGCCTGCCCAATCACCACTGGCGGCAGTCCGGTCACCCGGTGGTTCTCAGCCGTGCCCTGCGGGATTTCTGCCCCTACAAGGGCTTGGCCTATTTTGACTGTAATACGGAAGATCTCCAGTATTTCCATGGTCGAGAAGCCTTAACGGCCCAATTACTGGAGAATATTCAGCACCGCAACTTCTTAGCGGTTCTTGGCCCATCGGGGAGTGGGAAGTCTTCGGTGCTGCGGGCGGGGCTAATGCACCAACTTCAGCTTGGCCAGCAGATTCCCGACAGCGATCGGTGGCGGGTCCATATTCTGCAACCGGGGGGTCACCCCCTGCTGAACTTGGCCTTTGCTTTTTTAGACCTGAATTTGCCCCTGGTGGAGCGTGCTAAGCAGCTTGGGGAGATTGAGAGCCTAGTCAGCCAGGGTAGCGAGGGAATGCGCCGTCTGGTGCAGGCTTCGGCGGCTCCACGCCTGATTTTGGTGGTGGATCAGTTTGAGGAACTGTTTACCCTCTGCCGCGACAAGTCCGAGCGGCAACTGTTTTTAGATTGCTTGCTGGGGGCGATGCATTCCTCGGCGGAAGGGCGCTATGCGGTGCCGTTGCAGGTGGTGATCGGGATGCGATCGGACTTTTTTAGTGCCTGTACCAAAGCCGACTACGCAGCCCTAGGCGTAGCAATTCAGAGCAATCATGTGATGGTGCCGCCTTTAATGCAGACGGAACTCCAGGATGCCATTTGCAAACCGGCTCACCAGTTGGGGGTAACCCTAGAGCCGGAGTTGGTGCAGCAGATGATTGCCGATGTGGCCGGGGCTTCCAATGTCTTGCCGCTGCTGGAATATACCCTGACGGAACTGTGGTATCAGCGCCGCGATCGTCGCCTCAGTTTGGTGGACTATATTCGCTTGGGGGGCATTCGGGGCACCTTGGAAAAGCGGGCCGATGCCCTCTATCAGCAGCTTGATCCCGAACAACAGGCCGCTCTTCAGCATATTTTTCTCTCTTTGACTCAATTTGGCGATGGGGTTGCGGAAGACTCCCGCCGCCGCGTTTTTAAGCAGGATTTGGCTACGCCCCAATTCCCGACGCTGTTGATTGACAGCTTGGTCCAGCGCCTTGCCAATGAAAAGTTAGTGGTGACGAGTGCTTGGGCACCGCCGGGAACGGGACTGGGGGAAGAGCAGGTGGTGGATGTGATCCATGAAGCGCTGATCCGTCATTGGGGACTGTTGCGGCGCTGGATTGATACCCACCGCGAGGATTTGCGGCAACAGCGCGAGTTGCAAGAACTGGCGGAGCAGTGGTTCCGCAAGGGGCAATCGCCAGATTATTTGCTTCAGGGGGAAGCCCTGGGGGAAGCGCTGGAGTTTTGGCTGCAATGGACGACGACAGCCGTGGAGCCGCGATCGCAGCTTTTTCATCGCCCATTTTCGGGTTTAGTCCAGGGGTTTCTGGATGCCAGCCAGGAGGAGCAACGGCAGCGCACCGCCGCCAGCCAAGCCCAGGAGCAGCAGTTTCAGCAGCAGCGTCGCCAAACCCAACGCATTCGCAAGCAGTTGCGGACCTTAGCCTTGGGGGCTGGGGGGGCGCTGTTGGGCGCTTTACTGTTGTTGGCAGCCCAGCGCCAAGCCTTGGAAGGGCAAGCGATCGAGCAACTGACGACGGAAATTCGCCAAGCCTTAGCGGAACATCAGGATCTAGAGGCTCAACGGTTGAGTTTGGAGGCACGGCAGCGCTGGCGATCGGCCTGGTTGACCCGGTGGCTCCAGCCGCGCCTAGAAGACTCGATTACGGCGGGATTACAGCAAGCCCTTTATCAATCCGCTGAATTTAACCAAATTCGCAGTGTTGGCGGGGGCATCGTCAGTTTGGCCCTCAATCCCCAAGCCTTTGGGGGGGTGGCTGAAGAAGGTTCTGACCCCCGATCGGCCCTGCTGCAATCGGTGCAGAGTCCTTTGCTGGCCACCAGCGATCGGGAGGGGCGAGTCCAACTGTGGACGGCCCAGGGACAGTCTGTGGGGGAGCTAGGGGAAAATCGCAGCCAAGAACAGATTTATGAAGTGGCCTGGAGTCCCAATGGGCTGAAATTAGCGACCGCAGGGCGGGATGGGACGGTTCACCTCTGGACGGGGACGGGTCAAGCCTTGGCGGTGCTAGATCCCCAAGGGCAACAGCGCGATCGGGCAGCGGCCACGATCGCCACCTCCCCCCAACTGTTTGACGTGGCCTGGAGTCCTGACAGTACGGAGTTGGTGAGTACGGGTGAAGCTGGGCGGGTGTATCGCTGGCGCGAGGATGGCACCTCTTTAGGGGATTTTGCGGCCCATACCGGCTGGATCTATGATGTGGTTTATAGCCAGTCGGGGAATCGCATTGCGACGGCGAGGGGCGATGGTTTAGTCCGCATTTGGGATTTAGAGGGGAATCTCCAGGGGGAACTGGGTGATCAGGGCAGTACGGTGTGGAGCGTGGCCTTTAGTCCCGATGGCCAAACCCTGGCCACTGCTAGCAGCGATCACCAGGTGCGCCTGTGGGATCGCCAGGGTCAACTGCGGGCTACCCTCCAGGGCCACCAAGACCGCGTGCTTAAGGTCGTTTTTAGCCCTGATGGCCAAACTCTGGCTAGTAGTAGCACTGATGGCACAATTCGCCTCTGGGATCTCCAGGGGACGCTGCTGCAAACCTTCCAGGGCCATGGTGATTGGGTTTATGATTTGGCCTATAGCCCCCAGGGTGACTTTTTGGTCAGTGGGGGCCGCGATGGTACAACCCGGTTTTGGCGACTGCAAGCCCCGGCCCAACAGCACTATTTGGCCCACCCCGATCGCATTCTCCAAACGGCCTACGATCCCCAGGGTGAGCTGATTGCCACCAGTTCCACCGATGGCCAAGTGGGGCTGTGGACTCCCCAGGGGCAATTTGTGGCACCGTTGCAGGGCCACCAGGGTTGGGTGTTGGATGTGGCCTTTAATGCCACGGGCGATCGCCTGATTACGGGGGGGAGCGATGGCACGGTGCGCCTGTGGAGCCGATCGGGGCAGTTGTTGCAAACCCTCCCAACGGGGCAAGGGTGGATTTATCAAGTGGCCTTTAGTCCCGATGGGCGCTTTTGGGCCAGTCGGGGGCGGGATGGCACGGTGCAGCTTTGGGCCACTGAGGGCCAACTGTTGGCGCAATTACCGACCCAGGGCGCTAAGGCTGAGTCTGGTGCTACGGAAGACGCTGATCTCAATCTCAGCTCGATTTATAGCTTTTTGTTCAGTCCAGATAGCCAATTTTTAGCCACTCGGAGCCAGGATAATGGTGTGCGGCTCTGGACCTTGCCCCAGGCGGAGGCAGGGGGCACCGATGCCCTAGAGATGACGCTGCTGCGCGATCACCAGGGCGAAATCTATGATGTTGCCTTTACACCGGACAGCCGCTTTGTGGCAACGGCGGGGTCTGACGGAACGGTGCGCCTGTGGGATCGCGAGGGGAACCCCCGATCGGTGCTGCGCAGTAACTCCGCTGAGATTTATAGCATTAGCATTAGCCAAGATGGGGAAACCCTCGCTACAGGGAGTTCTGACGGTAGTACTCGTCTCTGGACCCTGGAGGGGCGCGAAATTGCAACCTTACCAACGGCAGCGGAACCCGTTTGGGAAGTCTTGCTCAGTCCCGACGGCAAGACCCTCGCCACTCGCAGTAATAGCCACACGGCCCGTCTTTGGTCGGTGCCAGAGGGCAAAAACCTCGTGGAATTGCCTGCCCACGCGGCCCCGGTCTGGAATTTGCACTTTAGCCCCGACAGTCAAAGCCTCTTGACCCACAGCGGCGATGGTCTAGTCCAGCGCTGGGATCTTAAAGGTCAGCGTTTGGCGCTGTTGCAAGACCCCCAAGGACAGGTCACCCATCTGGCCCTTGCTCCCCAGGGGCAACTGCTGGCCAGTGGGGGCAGTGATGGCCGGGTGCGCCTGTGGGATCAAGCGGGGGCGCAGGTGGCGGACTTGGAGGGCCATGGGGGCGCGGTTCGCCAAGTTCAGTTTGAGGGGCGAGGGGAGACTTTGGCCAGTCTCAGTGCCGATGGAACAGTGCGTCTGTGGCAGAAAAACGGGACGTTTCTGCGGGAATTGGGCCAACAAGGGGATACGCCGCTCTATGGCTTGGCCTGGGCGAAATCGGGCCAGGAATTGCTCACCAGTGATGCTGCGGGGATGGTGCGGCGGTGGTCCGTGCAGGGGGAGAATCGGGGTGAGTTTAAGGCGGGGGTGGATGAGGTGTTGGCGCTGGCGTGGAGTGACGATCGCCAGCAGATTGCCACGGGCCATGTGGATGGGACGGTGCAGATTTGGACGGAGAAGGGGGAACTGTTGGCAACCCGATCGGGCCACCAAGACCGCATTACCAGCCTGGTGTTTGATCAGGACGGAAATTTGGCTTCTAGCAGCGAAGATGGCACGGTTCGCCTCTGGGATCGCCAGGGTACGCTGCTAGGGGAGCTACGGGGCCATCAGGGGCCAGTCACCCAGGTGCAGTTTAATCCCCATCCGTCCCAAAATCAGTCCCAACTGCTCACCAGTGGCCAAGATGGCACGATCCGCCTGTGGAATCCCCAGGGCGAAGCATTGGTGGTGATTCCGGCCCACTGGGGCGGTGTGGGGACGGCGATCTTTGAGGCATCGGGCCAAGGGGTGATCAGTGGCGGTTGGCGGGATGGCCAAATCCGGACGTGGACATTGGGGGATGAGTCGGTGCTGGCGCAGTCGCTCTGTCAGCAATTGGGGGCCTATTTGCAAAGTCCGGCTCTGGCCGATCGATCGGACCTCTGCCCCTAGCGCCCCCGCAGGGTAAATCCTCTTTTTGCAGATATACCCCTCCCCATCGCTTAACCTGCCAAAGTGAGATGGACCCCATGGGTGTGAGGATAGGGGGAAACGTCCACTGAGTTGCTCAGCCTTTCCCTGGGATCGCCGATTTGTAATCGGCTGGGATCACCGATTTGTAATCGGCTGGGATCGCCGATTTGTAATCGGCTTTGCGACTGCGCTCACAGCACTTGCCCAGAGCATCCAAGGGGCATCCCACTTTAGCGATTTAACCGAACGGGTAGGGGCAAACCCCCCGTGGTTGC
>JBMTWK010000241.1:0-5450 GCA_049452395.1 Prochlorothrix sp.
TTACCCCCCCCGCTCCCCATGATTGCCCCCGATTTTGAGACCTTTTCGGCCCTCGCCCAGCAGGGCAACTTTGTTCCCGTTTACCAAGAATGGGTTGCTGATTTAGATACGCCGGTTTCTGCGTGGTATCGGGTCTGTGCTGGTCAGCCCTATAGCTTTCTGTTGGAGTCGGTGGAGGGAGGCGAGAAGGTTAGCCGCTATAGCTTGCTGGGTTGTAATCCCCTGTGGGTGCTGGAGGCACGGGGCGATCGCACTACACAAACGTTTCGGGATGGCTCCCACCGCTTGTTTCAGGGGGATCCCTTCAAGATTTTGGCTGAGTGTTTGGCTCCCTATCAGCCGGTGCATTTGCCCCAATTGCCGCCCGGTATTGGGGGGTTGTTTGGGTTTTGGGGGTATGAGCTGATTCAGTGGATTGAGCCACGGGTGCCGGTGTATCCAGCGACGGAGGAGGATTTGCCCGATGGGTGCTGGATGCAGGTGGATAGCTTGCTGATTTTTGATCAGGTGCAGCGCAAGATTTGGGCAGTGGCCTATGCGGATTTGCAGGCGCAGCCGGATTTGGTGGCGGCCTATGGGGATGCGTGCGATCGGGTGCGGCAGTTGGTGGATCAGCTTCAGCAGCCTTGGCCCCAGGATACGGCGCTGCTGGAGTGGTCTCCGGTGGGATCGAAGGATTTGCCGCCGCTCAACTTTACGAGCAATACTTCTCAGGCGCAGTTTTGTGCCAATGTCGATCGGGCTAAGGAGCATATTCGTGCTGGGGATATTTTCCAGGCGGTGATTTCCCAGCGTTTTACCATGCCCTACCAGGGTCATCCCTTTGCGCTGTATCGATCGTTGCGCTTGGTGAACCCTTCGCCCTATATGGCCTATTTTCAGTTTGGGGATTGGCAGATGATTGGGTCTAGCCCTGAGGTGATGGTGAAGGCGGAGCGGGATCCCCAGGATCCGGGGCGGATGATGGCGACGGTGCGCCCGATCGCGGGGACGCGGAAGCGGGGCCAGACGATCGCCGAGGATTTAGCCCTAGAGGCCGATTTGCTGGCGGATCCTAAGGAGCGGGCGGAGCATGTGATGTTGGTGGATTTGGGCCGCAATGATTTGGGGCGGGTGTGCTTGAATGGCACGGTGCAGGTGGATGAGCTGATGTGCATTGAGCGCTATTCCCATGTGATGCACATTGTCAGTAATGTGGTGGGCCAGTTGGATCCGCAAAAAACAGCTTGGGATTTGATGAAGGCTTGTTTTCCGGCGGGAACGGTGAGCGGTGCGCCGAAGATCCGGGCAATGGAGATTATCCACGACCTAGAGCCGGATCGTCGCGGGGTTTATTCGGGGGTCTATGGTTACTATGACTTTGAGGGGCAACTGAATACAGCGATTACGATCCGCACGATGGTTGTCTGTCCAGATTGCGGCGACGATCGCCCCAATTCCCATCTGGTTATGGTTCAGGCGGGGGCGGGTTTGGTGGCGGATTCTGATCCCCAAAAGGAGTATGAGGAGACGCTGAATAAAGCACGGGGGATGCTGGAGGCGATCCGCTGTCTTCAGGGTTAGGAAAGTTCTGAACAGCGGGCGATCGTTCCCCTATTCTCCTGGGATTGCCAGACCGGGGCAACCACGGGGGGATTGCCCCTACCATAAGCAGATCGTTCCCCTATTGCCCTGGGATCGCCGATTTGTAATCGGCTGTTTAGGAAGAAAATTGCCAAAGAGGGCGGGTTTGGGAAGTTTATCGACTGTCTAGGGGCAAGATTGGCAAAGAGGGCAGGTTTGGAGAATTTATCTGATTGGAGCAGGGATTTAAGCGAAGACCTGCCCCTACCAAAATGTGGTACTTAAAAGGGTAGGCCGAGCAAATAAGCTTCTAGGCTGCGTCGGAGGATGGGGACGAGGATTTCGAGGGCTTTTTGGCCGACGACGGCGGCTTCGTCGCCGAGCATGACCTGGAGTTCTGTGGAAACTTCTTCCCGGAGAGCGGCAAAGATTTTGGCCTCTAGGTTCTCGGCGGTGACTTCGGTGAGGGTGATGTCGTCAAGTTGGAACTGGCGGGAGGGGGTGAACAGGGGGGCTTGGATTTGGAGGGTGGCGGTGATGTTCTGGATTTGGAGTTGTTGGATGGTAAAGCTGGGTTTTGCGGGGTCTGGGGCGGATTCGGCAGTATTTTCGGGGGAGGTTTCGGCTGGGCGATCGGTCTGTGCTTCAGCGTTGCCCGCTTCTGGGCTAGGGGAGGGTTGATCGCCCGATCGATCGACTCCGGCAAAGGCTTCACCGAGGTTAATGGGGAAGAGAGCCTTGGGGTTAAGGAGGTTTTGGGGGCTGAGGTCGGCTTTGATGTCGAGGTTGAGGCTGACGTTTTGGAGGGTGAGGCGATCGATTGTGGCGGGTTTTTGGCGCAGATTGCGGCTTTCGAGGTCGATCGTGCCGACTTTGATCAAGTAGTCACTGGGAAACCCTGGGATGTTGTCAATCTGGCAGTCTTGGATTTGGATCCGGGGACTGAAAAAGCGGCCATTGGCGCGGGCACAGTCGGCGGGTACGCCGGTCAGTTTGGTAATGCCCTGTTCTAGGCGCTGTTCGATTTGGCGATCGAGGCTGCGATCGGCAAACCAATAGCCTCCCCCCAAAACTGCACCGCCCAGGAGCGCGGCGACGGCGATCGGGAGTATGGGAGCCGGAGCAGACGGCGGAAAGAGGGGGGAGTCTGTCATAGTGGGGCGAGGGCCGAAGCGGGTTTCACTGTTTCCAAGGTTAACTTACTGTTAGGCTGAGCGGGGGTTTCGGGCATAACTGATCCTATAGACTGAGCGCCGGAGGGTGATGGCTTGTGGGTTGTTGCTCTGGGGTCAGGCTAGATCGATCGCAACGTACCGGAGGAGGTCCACCATGGCGAAGCAACGGAAGGGAGATTTTAAAAAGAAGCTGATTTTGGTGCTGGGCTTGGTGGGGTTTGTGAACTTGATGGGGCGGGGTCTGGTACAGCCGTTGGTGGAGGCGGTGCGGGGCAATGGGGCGGATGGTGAGACGGCAGCGGTGGAGCAGGCGAATCCGCTGGTGGGCCAAGAGCAGGGCTATGAGATGGTTCTGGAGCGGGAGCCGAACAATACAACGGCGTTGCGGGGGTTGGTGGATATTCGCAAGGAGTTGGGGGATGTGAAGGGGGCGATCGAGGCGCTGGATCAGCTTATTGCGCTGGCGGCGGAGGGATCCGAGGAGAAGGTGAACCTTCAGGCGGAACGGGAGGTTTTGAACCAGCAGCTCGCTGCAACGCCACAAGAATCACGGTAGGGGTCGTGCCCCCGTGCCGACCCTCTTGAAGCCAAACCAGGACCATCACGGTAGGGGTCGTGCCCCCGTGCCGACCCTCTTGAAGCCAAACCAGGACAATAACCGCAAACCAGGGCAACCACGGGGGGTTTGCCCCTACCCCATAATTCCCATCATCAAACCAAGGCAACCACGGGAAACCACGGGGGGGGTGCCCCTACCGAAAGTGTCCCCCTTTGTCCTACCTTGGTTTTAGTTGATTTTTTGTGGTTTATTGCTCCCCCTTGATCCATGCCCTTCACTCTCACCGCCCAACGCCATACCCTTCGGTTGCCCCAGGTTAGTCTCTCTTACTTGGAGTGGAAACAGGGAAATGAGCCGGTTCTGTGTCTCCATGGCTTGGCGGATCATGGGTTGGTTTGGGCGGATTTTGCCCAGCATTTGGGAGCGCCGTACCATTGCATTGCGCCGGATTTGCGGGGCCATGGGGATAGTGCGAAGCCGCCCACGGGCTACTACTGCGATGACATGATTGGGGACTTGGAGGGGTTGCTAGATTTCTTGGGTTGGTCGTCGGCCCATGTGGTTTCCCATTCTTGGGGAGCAAAGATTGCGGCCATTTGGGCGACCCGATCTCCCGATCGCTTCCGCAGCTTGGTGCTGGTTGACCCTTTCTTTATCAATGCCATGCCCGGTTGGATGCAGCTTTCCTTTCCGATTCTGTACAAAACCTTGCCGTTTTTGAAAATGATGGGGCCGTTTCCCAGTCGGGAGGCTGCCCAGACCACAGCCCAGGGGCTGAAGCAGTTTCGGGGCTGGAGTGCGTTACAGGCGGCGGTGTTTGAGCAGGCGATCGAGGCCAAGAGCGGGGGCCAGTGGGGCAGTAAGTTTACGGTTCCGGCCCGGAATGAAACCTTTGTGGATTCGATGCGGATGGCGGGGCTGACGCGATCGCTGGATATTCCCACGCTCTTTATCCAGCCGGAACAGGGTTTAAATCGCACGGATTTCCAGCTTCAGCCCTATCGCACCTACTTACAGAAGTTGCAAATTCAGCAGGTTCCAGGCAATCATTGGCCGTTTTTAGTGGAACCGGCAGCGTTTAACCAGACTGTGGGAGCTTTTTTACAGGCGCAGTTTGGCTCATGAGGGCTAGGTAGGGGTTTCCGATGATGGTTCAGGATGGTGCTAGCTGTGTTGTCAAGGCGTGGCCCGGTGAGGCTGACTTAAATCCGCCGCTGTCGGAGGTGCTGACCTTGGCGATCGGGGTGGCGTGGGGGACGATCGATCTGTTGCGGGCCTACTATCGCGGCTATAGTCCGAGCGGAGATCCCCTAGAGTTGGGGGTTCAAACCCGGAGCGATGGCCCAGTCACGGAGGCGGATTTAGCCGCAAATCGCTACATTTTGGCCCATCTTCAGGCCCATTTACCGACTCAAAGCTTTGGGTATGTAACGGAGGAGTCCTACAAGGAGCAGCCGAACGTTTCCTTCTGTCCCCAGCCTTGGGTTTGGATTATTGATCCCCTGGATGGGACGCGGGACTTTATCGATCACACGGGGGAATATGCGGTGCATTTGGCGCTGATTCGGGAGCAACGGCCTATTTTGGCGGTGATTGCGCTGCCGGAAGAGGAGGAGATTTACTATGCGCTGCGGGGCTGTGGGACTTTTGGGGTGAATCGTCGGGGGGAGGTGTGGCCGGTGCGGGTGTCAGGCCGATCGCGGCTGGAGGAGATGAAGGTGGTGGTGGGGCGGCGGATTTGGGGCGATCGCTACAAGGCGGTGCTGGCGAATTTCCCCGTTCAGCAACAGGTGCGGGCGAGCAGCATTGGTTACCGCATTGTCAAGATTTTGCGCCACGAAGCCGAGGTTTATCTGTCGCTGTCGGGTCGATCGGCCCCCAAGGATTGGGACATGGCCGCACCGGATTTAATTCTGTCGGAGGCGGGGGGCAGGCTAACCCATGTGGACGGGTCACCACTGCACTACAACCAAGGCGATGTCAGTCAGTGGGGCTGTCTTTTGGGCAGTAATGGAACGCGCCACAGTTACCTGTGCTGTGCGGCAACGGATTTGTTAGAAGATTTTGCAGATTGGGCGCAGTAAGTCAGCGATCCTTCATAACTGGAGTTTTGACTTTTTGGGCTTGAGCAGGACAAAAGCGCCGAGGGAGTC
>JBMTWK010000242.1:0-5449 GCA_049452395.1 Prochlorothrix sp.
GCACTGCGATCGGTAACCCTTGGGCAAAGGCCGCACTGACCGCTGTCCAGTCCCCCGCCCCCCGCTGCCAGCCAAAGGGCTGACCCAACAGATCGATCGCCCCCAAACCCTGCACCGCAGAGGCTCCCGTCAAGACCGGCGTTGCCCCGAATAATTGGGCGATCGTTTGGGCCAGTCGATCGGCCCCCCCTTGGTGACCACTGCACAGGCTGACGACAAACTGTCCTGCCTCATCTGCCACCACTACCGCCGGATCCGTTGCCTTATCCTGCAACAGCGGCCCAATTAAGCGCACCACGGCCCCTGTCGCTAAACTAAAGACAAATCCTTCGTAATTTGCCCAAATTTGCCCTAGGGTTTCCCGTAGGCTGGGATCGTAGGCGTGGCAGAGGTGGGGCGGCAGGATAGTGGTGGAGAGGTTGCCGGGAGTGCCGGGGGCGATCGGGTCAGGGCTGGGGGTTGCTGCTGGGGGGGCCGTGGGGCGATCGGCGAGGGCTGCGAGAACCTTGGCCGAACTCCAGAGGGGAATGCGAAAATCGCCACAAATCCGGCTTAGGGTTTGGAATCCGGCTTCAGTGGTGGTTATTGCTGCTATTTTCCCTGGGAGTCCCTGGTTACCGCGCCACGGTGTAATTTGCTTAGCCAGCAGGAGATCACAGCGCTCGACTGCTAACTGACTGGTATCTTGGCCAAGATAACCCTGTTTGGCATAGACTCGCGTCGCTCCTTTGAGGATTGTCGCAGTTTCAATCCAAATGGTGTTGTAGCCCCGATCGGCGATCGCCCGCTCCAACTGTTGCACAAGCCATTGCCCCAAACCCCGCCCCCGCACCTGGGGCAAGAGATACAGTTTGCGCATTTCGACGGAGCGCTCTAAGCGATCGGGCTGGAATCGATCGGGTTGGATCTCAGGACGATCGGACTGGGATCGATCGCCCTGGGATCGATCGCCCTGGAATCGATCGGACTGGCGATCGAGCACCGCTTCTACGCCCTGAAACTGGCCAAATTGCCCCGCCTCCACCGGATAGTATGCCCCGGTACCCACCACAACCCCATGCTGCTCCACTACCCAAAATTCGCCCCCCTTCGCCCAATAGTAGTCTTCAACCTCTAAAATATCTCGATCGACGCTCTCTGGCTGCCAGTACAGGCCATATTCGGCTAAAACTGACCCAACTAAGTCAGCAGCCGCTTGGCGATCGGAGGGTCGCCAGTCCCGAATCAAACAGTCTTGGTAGAGGCAGTACATAATGGGCTGGGGGTAAGGTAGACGGGGGGTGGGCTGGGGGCGAGCCGCAGCCACAGGTTAGCTATTGTACCAATCAACCTGTATGCAGAGAGCTTCAAGGGGCTTATCCCGACCGCAGTTACCCGCTAGGGTGGGATGGACCTGTATTCAGTCTTGATGCAAGCTGTACGCCAACCCATTGGCGGTTAGAGAGCAATGCGGAATAATTGGCTTAATTCCCCCCGATAGCCCTGGAGATGGCTGGGAAAGCCCTGGCAATGGTAGTCATAGAGCAATTCTTGGGCCGAAGCGACGGATAAGCCCAAGGCCAACCGATCGGCGACGGTGAGCAGTCTTTGCAGAAATTGCCATTGTTGCTCTAGGGTCTGGCGATCGGTGCCCTCCAGTAACTGCCCTAGGCTTTGGTGAATAAACTGCTCCAAACTGCGCTGAATTTCCGGTAAATCAAGCTGGCACTTGAAATACTGCACTTCCTGGGCGAGATCCTCTAAATGGGCCAAATAACTCTGGCTGGTTTGGTACCAGTCTTGGTCAGGATGGTGCCCCCAAACTGTGAGGGATTGGTGCCATTGCTCCATGACTTGATGGATCTGGTAACCCAGGGCAATTTCTGCGGCGGCTTGGAGTTCACGGGGGGCTGCAAGGCGATCGCGGTGGAAAGCCATCAAAACCCCGTAATTACTGCGGTAAACCTGGTTATAAAGCTGATTCAAGCGCTCCAGGGTTTCATGGGTGAGGTGGTGCATAATGCGGTGCCGCTCTTCCGCCAGCAGATTTTGCAGATTGTAAACCTGAGCGCCACTGAGCAATTGACTCATCCGTAACACCGTCTGGGCCGCGCTGCCCTCCCGTAAAGCCTCGAAAATCTCCTGCTTAAAGTGGCCATAGGCCCGTTGTCCCTGGAAACGCTCAACACAGCAGTGAAAATCCCAGCCACCCAGGTGGAGCACCGCAAACACAAAGTGCTCACTCTCCCAGGTCATCGCCGAGACTAGCCGCACCTGCCCCACGGCTAAGGTCACATTGCCCAACCGCTGCCGGTGATAGTCTTCGACTTGGGTGCCATAGCAATATAGGCAAGAGGGGGCCATGGGCTGGGTCGATCGGAACAAATTCAGCAATCCCAGGGGCATGGGGGCGGAAGTGAGGGAAATTCGCTCAAGACCCTCGGATAATTGAACCGGCTCGGTCAATAGGGAGCGAATGCCGTAGTGGGCTGCGATTTGCTCTAGGGGAATTTGGCAGGGCTGGACTAACTGCCGGTAGACCTCGGCCCCATGCTGAAACTGGGGCACATTGCTGGGGGCAAGGGCGAGGTACTGGAGGAATTCCGCTTCTAGGGAAATCCCCGTTAGTTCTTCCGCGATTTCCAAAGCACGGGCTGCATAACACAGGACTTGTACGCCCTCAGGGCGGGAAATCTCCTCAAAAAACCAGCCACAACTGGTATACATCAGCAGGGCATGGCGCTGCATTTCCAACAGGCGCAGGGTATAGACCTGTTCTTCGGGGGAGAGGGGGGCACTTTGGTGGGCGGCTAAAAAGGCCAGCACCCGATCGGGGTGGCGATCGCCCAGCATCTCCCCATAGGCATCCCGCGCCCCCCAGGGATCCTGCAAAAACCTCCCCCCCCAGGTTTCGTAGATTTCCACCAACTGATCCCGCAGCCAGTCCAGCGCAGATCGGAGCGGTTGCCGCCAGTGCTGCTGGGTTTCCCCCTCCTGGCCACAGCCACAGTGCCGCTGCCAGCGATCGACCCCATGGCTACAACTCCAGGCCGTCACGGGCTTTAACTCCACCTCCCAGGTGGGGGGGTTGAGGCTGAGGTAGTGGGCGAAATTGGTCACAGTCCAGCCCCGTTGGGGAAAAACCCGCCGAAAAGCATAGGCAAGACATTTTTCCGCCCCTTTGCGATGGTGGCCAAAGGTTTCCCCGTCCGTAGCCATGCTGAGCAATTGAGCCGGTCGCTGATCCCCCTTAATGGCCGTATTGAGGCGATCGCCCCAGCGCTGGGCATTGTTGAGCAAGTCCGCAAAGCTCATATCGCGGGAAATGGGGCCATCATAGAAAAAGATGTCAATATAGGGCAAACCGGAGGTGGAGGGGTTCACCTGGGCTTCTAGGGAGGTGTCCCAGGGAGAATTCAGGGTTGAGGAGGCAGTAGTAGGGTGATTGCCCCGCAAAAAGCAGCGATAGGGCCGGGTGGGGTCAATTTGGCCGCCGCTAACGGTGGACCAGATGGGGGCGCGGTGGGTGGCAGTGGGGAGGGGCCGACAGCGTAGGGCTTGGGAGGGGGCCAGGATAATAAAGCGAATGCCTTCGGCAACGAGGGCTTCTAGGGTGGCATAGTCCACAGCGGTTTCTGCTAGCCACATTCCCTCTGGTTCTCGGCCAAAATGTCGCTGAAAGTCTGCTTTACCCCAGCGGATTTGGGTCAGTTTGTCCCGATGATTTGCGAGGGGCAAAATCATGTGGTTGTAGACTTGGGCAATGGCGTTGCCGTGGCCTTGGAGCCGATCGCAACTGGCCCGATCGCCCGCCAAAATGCGCTGATAGACTTCCGGATCGTAACTCTGAAGCCAATTCAGCAAGGTTGGCCCCACGTTAAAGCTTAAATATTCAAAATTATTGACAATTTCTACGATTTCCCCCGTTTCCCCCAGAATCCGCGCAAAGGCGTTCGGGCGATAGCATTCCCAATAGATGCGCTCATTCCAGTTGTGGAAGGGTTCGGCTCCGGCTTGGCGCTCAATGCTCTCTAGATAGGGGTTCTCGCGGGGGGGCTGGTAGAAGTGGCCGTGGACTGTGAGATAAATCCCCCGTGCGGTTTTGAGGGGATCGACGAGGGTGGTGTGGGAGGGCTGGGGGGGTTGGGCGAGGGAGACGGAGGCGGGGGGGTCGAGGGCGATCGGGTCTGGGGCAAGGGAAGGCTGGGGGTGGGCCGCTTGGGGGACCGCCGAGGGCGATGCACTGGGGCAGTCGGTCCGGGCGCTAGACAGCCAAGGGCTGGGGGAGGCTGGGGGAGGAGCTGCATCTGGGTCAGTCATGCCCAGGACAGTGCTGAGGGGAGCGAGGGATAGGGATGGCGAGGGCATGACAAGCTCACGGGGTAAGGGCCTCGACAGCGCTGAGAGTGGAAGGCTAAGGAGTCAGGTTTTCCCCATCTTGCCTTGGAACGATCGCTTGTCCGTGGTTATTCAGAATTAAATCCAATTTGAACCCCCTGGATCCCTAGGCTAATGCCTAGGCTGTAGGAGCGGTGCCCCTAGGAGGGATTGCGGGGGTGCAGGGTTTGGGGTTGGGTCTGGCGGAGGACTGGCCTAGAGGCGATCGGGATCGAGGCCCAGTTCCCGCAGTTTGGCGGCAAGGCGATCGGCCCGTTGGGCTTCGGCAGTGGCCCGCTCTTCTGCCAGTCGTCGTTCCTGCTCCAGTTCCACGTATGTGGCAAACCGACGACCGGCGGGGGTATAAATCTCCAGTTCTGTTTCCCCCAGGACAAAGCGAATGCCCAAGCGGGGCGAAACCCAGCCGTCGGGGTCTTCCAGGGGGATCAGTTGCTGATCTTGGCGAGTCCAGCCGCTAAAATCCCGTGAATCGGGGTCATAGAGGTAATATTCCTCCACACCATAGCGCCGGTAAAACTCCAATTTCCGGGCCATCTCCCCTAGGGTATTGCCCGGTGATAGCACTTCAAACACGACTTGGGGGGCAATGTTGTCTTCTTTCCACTGGAGATAGGATCCCCGTTTGCCCTTGGGTCGCCCAAAGATCACCATGGCATCGGGGGCAACGCGAATTTTGTTGTTGCCTTCAACGGGATACCAGAGGAGGTCTCCGGCGACGAAAATGTTGGGATCGTCCTGGAAAAGGGCATCGAGGCCACCTTGGAGGGTGACGATCCAGCGAAATTGTTCGGTGTTGTCTGCCATGGGTTGGCCGTCGCTGTCGGGGTAGTGAATTGCGGGGGGAGCGGAGGTTTGGATTTGGGTTACCATGGCGGTCTCCTGGGCGGGCTGCTGGTTATGCTAGCGTAGGGGCGGTTTTTTGGGGCAAATTTTGGCTGAAAGGGGGGATGGAGAACTCTCGTTCCCACGCTCTGTGTGGGAATGCCTCCCCAGACGCTCTGGTCCAGTGTCACCTCAATACTGGAGTTTTGACTAATGTCAGGAAGAAAAGGTAGGGAGTGTCCCTACCTTT
>JBMTWK010000243.1:0-5446 GCA_049452395.1 Prochlorothrix sp.
CTGGGGGATCGCTGTGGTGACAGCCCTTGTGCTGTGATCCGCCCTGGTTAAAAATAGTCCTATTCCTTAATGGTTTGCATAAACCTTTTTTAGACTTTTTTAGATCGCCCTCTTTCTAGCCCCGCAGCATCACAACCGCCCATGGCAGAGTTCCTTCTCAGTAATACTTGGTTTATTCCCTTCTATGGCTTGATAGGAGCCGCTTTAACCCTGCCTTGGTCCCTCGGCTTAATTCGGCGCACGGGGCAGCGTCCCGCCGCCTACGTTAACCTTTTGATGACCACCCTGGCCTTTGTCCATGGCTCGATCGTCTTTCCCCAAACCTGGGGAGCCGCACCCCAGCAATTGGTCTGGCACTGGCTGAACTTTGCCGATCTCGATCTACCGCTGGTCCTGGAAATTTCCAGTCTAAACCTAGGGGCGCTGACCCTCGTGACGACCATGAGCCTGCTCAGCCAGCTCTATGCCCTGGGATACCTGGAAAAAGAATGGTCCCTCGCCCGCTTCTTTGGGTTAATGGGCTTTTTTGAAGCCGCACTCAGTGCCCTAGCCCTCAGTGATTCTATCCTACTGTCCTATGGCTTACTGGAACTCCTAACCCTTTCAACCTACCTTCTAGTAGGTTTCTGGTATGCCCAGCCCTTAGTGGTCACGGCAGCACGGGACGCTTTTTTAACAAAACGGGTGGGGGACGTGATTCTGCTCATGGGACTGGTGGCCTTGGCCAACTACAGCCCCGGCTTAACCTTTGAGGAAATTGGCCAGTGGGCCAGCACGACGGATTTGCCAACCTTACCGGCTACCTTGGTTGGGTTAGCCCTGATTGCGGGGCCGATCGGCAAGTGTGCCCAATTCCCCCTCCATCTCTGGCTAGACGAAGCCATGGAAGCCCCCAACCCCGCCTCCCTAATGCGGAATTCCGTTGTGGTGGCGGCGGGAGCCTATGTTTTGATTAAGCTGCAACCGGTTTTCACGCTGTCGCCTTGGGTCACCGCGACCTTAATTGGGGTAGGAGGCATTACGGCGATCGGGGCCTCCCTAGTGGCCATTGCCCAGATTGACATTAAACGCACCCTCTCCCACTCCACAAGCGCCTATTTAGGCTTGGTTTTCGTCGCAGTGGGTCTGGAGCATGTGGATATCGCCCTCCTCCTTTTGTTGGCCCATGCAGTCGCCAAATCCCTCCTCTTTATGAGTGCCGGTTCGATCATCTTCATCACCAGCAACCAAGACATCACCGAAATGGGCGGTCTATGGTCTCGGATGCCCGCTACAACCCTAGCCTTTGTGGTCGGTAGCCTGGGGTTACTGACCCTGTTTCCCCTGGGTATGTTTTGGACGTTATACCACTGGGTCAACGGCAGGTGGGCAGATCCCGATTGGCTCATTGGGCTACTGATGACGGTCAACTGCCTCAGTGCGGTGAATTTGCTGCGGGTGTTTCGGTTGGTGTTTCTGGGGGAGGTACAGCCCAAAACCCGCCGCGCCCCGGAAGCCAACTGGGCGATGGCCGTACCCATGGTGTCCCTCACGGTGATCACCCTGTTGCTGCCCCTAATGCTGGAGCGCTGGCAGTTAAACCTCAGCATGACTTCTCCCGTTGTGGATCAAACGGGCTTTCAATATTGGGGCTTTGGGCTAATTATTGGCGCAACTGTGCTGGGGATTGGCATCACGGTCTTGCTACCCCTGTCTGGTACGCTGTCCCGCCCGATTAATCGCCCGATCCGCTTTCTTCAAGATCTACTGGCCTATGACTTCTATATCGATCGGGTCTACCGGGTCACAGTGGTCTGGGCGGTGGAACTTTGCTCCCAAGTTGCAGCTTGGATCGATCGCTATGTCATTGATGGTTTAGTCAATGCCGTGGGGTTAGCAACGCTACTCAGCGGGCAGGGGTTGAAATACAGCGCTTCGGGCCAATCTCAGCTCTATGTAGTCACGATCGTCCTGGGCCTCTGCATTCTCTTGGTTTTAATCATTGGCATAGCTCCCCTCTCCGAGAGTTTTAGCCAAGTCCTCAACCTCTGGCACCACCGATCGCCCCTCCCTTAACCCCCTCCGCCCTAGACTTCCTGCCCTAGACTTCCTGCCCTAGACCTATGATCATCACTAACCCCCTTGCGGAAGTGTTTGGGTTTCCCGCCGACAGCAATAGTCCCTTAGCGCTGCACCATCGTCAGCACAAGCTCTGTCCCTACCACAACCGCGTACCCCACTGTACTAAGGACAAAGCTCAGGATCCCCTTGGGGTTTGTAGCATTTACCATCGCAATCAGGCTGTGATTACCTGTCCCGTGCGTTTTCGCCAAGACTGGTCCATTGCCACAGATGCAGCGCAGTACTTTTTTGGGACTCATCCAGCCTGGACTGTCCTCACCGAAGTGCGAATGCAAGATGCAGAGGGTCGATCGGCGGGCAATGTTGACATGGTGCTCGTGGCTTACGATCGTGCGGGCCACATTCTTGACTTTGGCTCGGTGGAAGTGCAAGCCGTCTATATCTCTGGCAATGTGCGCCAACCGTTTGAGCAGTACATGCAAGACCCCGATGCCTGGAACCAAGGTGCAAGGGAAAGGCCAATGCCTCACCCACCCAAGCCAGACTATCTATCCTCCTCACGGAAGCGTCTACTGCCTCAACTGCTGGCTAAGGGTTCTATTTTGCGGGCTTGGGGTAAAAAACAGGTGATTGCAGTCCAAAAGCAGTTTTTTGAAACCCTACCGCCTCTCCCCCAGGTTTCTGCCCAGGAGTCAGAGATTGCATGGCACTTGTACGAGCTAGAACAACACCAGGAACCGTTTCAGCTTAAGTTAACGGATGTGGTCTATACCCAATATTGGGCTGCAATCAACCAAATCTCCACGCCTAGCCCTGGCCCGCTGTCAGTCTTTCTTGGCACACTACAGAGAAAGCTAGACACCCAACAGGAGTAGCGTCCTAGCTTGTCCCCCGTTAATCCCCCGTTGCTGAGGACTTTGCGAATGCAACAGCTTGAACTGCCCCTGGGCGATCGGTCTCACGATCGCCTGAACCATCCTCCCGACCCGGCCCAGACTTCGACACCAGCTACGCCGCCCAACGTGACCACTCTCAAAGTGACCAATGTCTCTAGCGTGCCCCAGCGCAGTCCCTTTCGCTATGCGGGGGGTAAGACTTGGCTGGTGCCCCAGGTGCGTCAGTGGCTGGCGGCCTATGGTGGACCGGGCAAAGAGCTGCTGGAGCCTTTTACGGGGGGTGGGATTGTGGGCTTAACGGCAGTGTTTGAGAACTGGGTCGATCGGGTTACCTTTATGGAAAAAGATGAAGGAGTAGCGGCAGTGTGGCAGGTGATTCTCAATGGCGGAGCGGCTGACTTGGCCGATCGCATCATGCAATTCCAACTGACCCCGGATAATGCTCGTGCTATTCTCACCGCCGCAGACTCAACGCCTGCTGCCGCCCAATCTCTAGACTCGCTGGCCTTTGCAACTTTAGTCAAAAATCGGGTCAGTCATGGGGGTATTTTGGCAAACGGGGCTGGACTCGTGAAGCGGGGTGAAAAAAATAAGGGAATTGGCTCTCGTTGGTATCCTGAGACCCTAAAGAAGCGTATTCTGGCTATTGATGCCCTTAAACATAGAATTCGCTTTATCCCAGGGGATATGTTTAATCTTTGGTCCCACTATCCCCACACGGATCAAACCCTATATTTCCTAGATCCACCCTATCTCAAGGCCAGTCGTCGGCTCTACCGTCATGCCACCATTGACCACACCCAGCTTTTTCAGTGGGCTGCTCAGGTTCAGGGGTCAGTGTTGATGAGCTATGACAATGCCGCCGAGGTGCAGTGCATGGCTGTGGCCCATGGCTTGCGGACCCATCCCATAGCCATGAAAAACACCCACCACGCCCACAAAACTGAGCTACTAATTAGCCAGAATTTCCGCTGGTTATCTCCAATATAATAAAAAAAAGCCTCAAAAAAGACTTTTTCTGGGACTGTCTCACTATAGTAAAGGCTGACGAACCAGGAGCCTATCCTACAACTGGACAAGCATGGACCGATCCCCCACTCCAGTGAGATACACCCCAGACTCCCGATCGAAACCCGTTTATCTTCCCCCTGAGTACCCCCTATGGTTGCTGTACAATTTGCTCTTTCTAAACATCCCCTTGCTGCCTATGTCCATCGTTTGGAGCAGGGAGAAGCGCTTTTAGGCGACAGTCCCGCGAATGTCCTGGAAGTTGTGGGGATTCTGAAGAGTTATGGTGTGGTTTTGGATGCCTATGCGGCCAATCTCAAGTATGCAGCGGAATATCAGTACATTAACTTTTTCCCCTGGTTTAAGTTTTTTGATGGTGAGGTCAATCTAGCCAAGTTGCTGCGGCATTGGGGGCACGATCGCATTAACTATGAGTATGCCGAATACTGCGGGCGGGCGATGATGTGGCATGGGGGCGGAGGATTGTCGGCTTATCTGGAAAGTGAGGACTTTCGCCGCAACTGTGAGGGGGCGATCGCGGCCCGCTTCCGCTATGACCCCTTTATGCGGGCTGTACATCGGTTATTTCCGGAATTTATGCTGGAATATAGCCGAATGCACGCCTACTCCAGTGCTTTAGGTCAGTTTTGGACGATTATGTCCGAGATGTTTCTGAGCCTGTCCGATCGCTACGATCGCGGGGAAATCACCACGATCGCGGCAGTAGTGGATCATATCCGGGAGGCGATCGTGGCGGCAGCAGCAACCCCCATTACCTACCGTGCGTCCGTGGGCAAAAAATCCTATGATTTGATTCCAGAGAGTGCAGGTTTGACGTTTTTGGCCGATACGGCGATTCCCTACGTGGAGGCGGTCTTCTTCCGGGGTACGCCCTTTCCGGGCACGGTGTCCTACAATGCCCAATCCTATCAGATTCCCTTTGAGCAGGGAGAATTTAGCTATGGGGCGCTTTATGCGGATCCGCTGCCGATCGGCGGCGCTGGCATTCCGCCCACGATGCTAATGCAGGATATGCGCCACTTTTTGCCCGATTATCTCGCGGAGTTTTACCGGCAGGCGGGACCGCGCATTGAGGAGGATTTGCGGGTGAAGATTTGCCAGAGTTTCCAAAAGTCAATGTTTTGTGTGACGACGGCGGCCATTCAGGGACTGGCTCCCCATCCGTTGGCGACGACGGATCCGGCCCAGCAAAAGGAAAATCGGGCTTATCTAGAGGGATGGCTCGATCGCTTTGTGACTTCGCGCTTAGATGCGGTGAACTTGGAATAAAGGCTTGGAATAGGCGCGGATCAAGGGGTATGGGTCTAGGCGAAGATCTAGCCGCAGATCGAGGGATGCAGGTCTAGTCCAGCAGGGCGGACATTACCACCCCCTTTCTAGTGCGGGCATCTTGCCCGCGTCATGAGCAAGACGCTCACACTAAGACGCGGGTCCATCCCACTTTAGACGGGCCAGAGGCC
>JBMTWK010000244.1:0-5442 GCA_049452395.1 Prochlorothrix sp.
CAACTGATGTTGGGGTCTATTAGCCGTTTACCCCTCTTGTCCCACAACTATTACTCCTTCCATGACTCAGCCCTTGATTCTGTTTTGGCATCGCCGTGACCTGCGTTTGTCGGATAATGCTGGACTTGCTGCGGCGCGGCAGCAGAGTCCCAAAGTGGTGGGGGTCTTTTGTTGGGATCCGGTGATTTTGCAGCGGGAAGATATGGCCCCGATACGGGTGGTTTATTTGTGGCACTGCTTGCAGGAACTAAAACAAAAGTACCAGTCTGTGGGCAGCCAACTGCTGATTTTCCAGCAATCGCCCCAGACTTTACTGCCGCAACTGGCTCAAACTTTAGCGGCTCAGGCGGTTTACTGGAATAGAGAGGTGGAACCGGCGGGACAGGAGCGCGATCGGGCGGTTATTGAGGTTTTACAGCGCCAGGGAGTTCGGGTTCAGACCCAGTGGGACCAAATTTTGTTTGAACCAACGGCGATCGCCACGGGCAGCGGTACGCCCTACACCGTCTATGGTCCCTTTTGGCGCAACTGCCAGCAGCAGTCCAAACCGGCTCCCTATGCACCCTTGCAGGAGGCGATCGGCCTCAGTCCCCTGGAATTGGAGCAGGCCGAAGCCCTCGGTGGAACCGATCCCAGTTTGGCTACCCTGGGGTTTAGTTGGGAGCAGCCCTTGCCTTGGGAGCCGGGGGAAACCGCTGCCTTGGCGCAACTGGAAGCCTTTGGTCGAGATGGCCTCTTGCGGTATCAAGACGATCGCAACAATCCGGCAGTGGCGGGGACTTCGGGCCTAAGTGCGGCCTTCAAGTTTGGTACGGTAGGGCTGCGGACGGCTTGGGCGATCACGGAAGCGGCTTGGGCAGAGGCCCGCAGTGATGAAACCCGCCAAAATATCCAAACTTGGCAGCAAGAACTGATCTGGCGGGAATTTTACTACCATGCCCTTTATCACTTTCCGCAGCTCGCGGAAGGTCCCTATCGCGCCCCCTGGAAAGCATTTCCCTGGGAAAACGACCCCGATCGGTTCCAAGCTTGGTGTGAAGGTCGCACGGGGGTTCCCTTAGTGGATGCGGCGATGCGGCAGTTAAACGCAACGGGCTGGATGCATAACCGCTGTCGGATGGTGGTGGCTAGCTTTTTGACCAAGGATTTGATAATTGACTGGTCCTGGGGAGAGAAATATTTTATGCAGAAATTGGTGGATGGGGACTTGGCCTCTAATAATGGGGGATGGCAGTGGAGTGCCTCCAGCGGCATGGATCCGAAGCCTCTGCGGATTTTTAACCCCTACACCCAGGCTCAGAAATTTGATCCGGAGGGGGAGTATATCCGTCAGTGGATTCCCGAATTGCGATCGGCGGATACCGGCTCTATTCTAACGGGCAAGCTGGAGCCATTGGAGCGGGGCACTTATCCGGCCCCGATCGTCGATCACCGGCTGCAACAACAACGCTTTAAGGCGCTGTATCAAACGATAAAAGCCTGAATCCTGCCCTCCCGTCATGGGTCTGTCTCACTTCCCTTAAACCCCTCGCCAATCGTCAAAATTATGCGTGATTTCTTCAAAAACGTCTTTGCTACCGTCTTAGGTCTGTTCCTCTTTATGGGCCTGAGTGTAGGGGGGCTTTTGGTGCTGATTATTGCTTTGGCCAGTACGGTCCAGCGGGAAGAGGAAGTGGTGGCATTGGATGAAGAATCGCTTTTGGTTTATGATCTTTCGACTTTAGTGACCGATCGGCCCCTGCCCAGTAGTTTCTTTGAGTTTAGCTTTAGTGACTTTGAAGATCTCTCGGCTCTTTCCCTGCGCTCCCTGCGCCAAGCCTTAGATACAGCGGCTACGGATGACAATATTGTTGGGCTATACCTTATTGGTAATAATTTTCCGCCCAATGTGGGGGGATATGCCGCTCTATCGGAAATTCGGGCAGCAATTCAGGACTTCCAGGAAACGTCCGGAAAGCCCGTCTGGGCCTATGGGGTGGGCTGGAGTGAGCCGGAGTATTACCTGGTATCGGGGGCGGATGCGCTCTGGATCAATCCCTTTGGCGATTTAAGCTTTAATGGCTTTGGGACAGAAATTCAGTTCTATGCCGGTGCTTTGGAAAAATATGGCATTGGAATGCAGGTGATTCGGGTTGGGAAGTATAAGGCGGCGGTGGAACCGTTTACGGAGCAAAAGTTCAGTGCGGCCAGCCGGGAGCAAAGTTTGGCGTTAATTAACGACCTGTGGCAAACCCTGGTGGCGACGGTGGCGGAGGGGCGAGAATTGGAGCCAAGCAAAGTGCGATCGCAGGCCCAGGAACGGGGCATTTTGTTGCCGCAGGAGGCGGAGGCAGCGGGTTTTGTGGATGCCCTCAAGTATGGGGATGAAGTGGAGGCAGAACTACGATCGCTGATGGGCTTAGAGGATTCCACAGCAGAAATTCCGGCGATTTCCCTCGCAAACTATGCGCTTAAGGTAGAAACGGGCCAAATTGGGGAGCAGCCCGTGGAGAGTGACAACCGCATTGCTCTGGTCTATGCCGAAGGGGAAGTGGTGAGCGGTACTGGGGGGCAGGGGGTGATTGCCAGTGAGGAGTATACGGCGCTTTTGCGAGAGTTACGGTTGGATGAGTCGGTGAAGGCGGTGGTGCTGCGGATCAACAGTCCGGGGGGCAGTGCCACGGCAGCGGCCTTAATTGGGCGAGAGGTGGAGCTATTGAAGGAAGTGAAGCCTGTTATGGTGTCTATGGGGGATGTGGCGGCTTCAGGGGGCTATTGGATGGCTGCACCCGCCGATCGCATTTTTGCGGAAGCGAATACGATTACGGGGTCGATCGGGGTCTTTGGGTTACTGCCCAATTTCCAGCAATTTGCCAATAATAACGGTGTAACCTGGGATGCTGTCACCACTGGCCCCTATGCTAACCTGGAAACTGTGGCACGGCCCAAAACCGAGGCGGAACTCGCGCTCTTCCAGCGCTCTGTGAATGAGATTTATCGCGAGTTCATTAATTTGGTGGCGACGGGCCGATCGTTGCCCCAAGCGGAGGTGGAGGCGGTGGCCCAGGGGCGGGTGTGGTCGGGCACTGCGGCCCAAAAGGTGAAGTTAGTGGATGAAATTGGCGGTTTGGAGGCGGCGATCGCGGCGGCAGCAGCAGCGGCGGAGTTGGGAGAGGATTGGACGGTGGATGAGTATCCTGTGCAGCCCAGTTTGGAAGAGGCGGTGCTCGATCAGCTTTTTAGTGATGTTTCCATGGGGGCTGCTCCCAACCAGTCTCGATCGCCCCGTGCCAAGACTCAGGCTGCTAATAAATCTGGTGCCGATAAATCTGGTGCCGATAAATCTGGTGCCGATAAATCTGGTGCCGATAAATCTAGTGCCAATCAACCCGGTGCCAATCCAACCGGTGCTAATCAAACCAGTGCTAATAGCCCGGAGTTAGAAGCTCCCTTCCGTTTTCCGTTTCAGGCGGTGATGAATCCTGAAATTTGGGGTCAGGGGGAAAATTTTGGCACGATCGGCGGCCTTCAGCCCAGTCCCTCGGCCCTGATCGCGACGAAACTGCTGCCCCATCTGTCGTCGGGTGCTGTCCCCAATGCTGCGTTCCCCAATGCTGCGTTCCCCAATGCTGCGTTTCCGACGGGTGCATTTCCGACGGGCGCTGTCCCAACCGGCGTTTTTCCGACCTATGCCTTCCCTAATGCTGCATTTCCGACGGCTTACTTCCCAACAGCTCCCGGTACTCAGCTTAATCCGGCCCTCGCCGATTTGGTTCAAGACCTGGGCCACGACTGGCATTTGCTGACGCAGCTCAATGATCCCCGCCATGCCTACAGCCGCCTTCCCTATCGCTTTGATTTGCGTTAACTCAGGATTACCCGTGCCGGGATTACCCATGCCGGGATTACCCGTGAATTGTCCCTAGAGCCTGCCCTATGCCCCCCAACTACCGTCGTTGCATTAGTTGCCGTAAAGTAGCCCCTAAGGCCGAATTTTGGCGGGTGGTCCGTGTAATGGACGATCGCCGAGTTCAGCTTGACCAAGGGATGGGGCGATCGGCCTATCTGTGTCCCTGTGCCGCCTGCCTCCAAGCCGCCCAAAAGAAAAACCGCTTGGGTCGTGCCCTGCGTGTGCCTGTGCCTCCGGACCTTTACACAACGCTCTGGGACCGCTTATCCGTGAACTGTTCCTAGAAAAAACCGAAAAAGCCCGAAACAAGGGAATTTTCGCTTCCTAGAGGCTGAGACCCGTGATATAGATCTGCACGTAAAGGCTCCAATGATTGAACCGATGACTGAACCGCTTGAAACCCAAGACTTAGTTTTGTCCTTGATCATCCATCTATGGCAACAATTTGCAGCAATTCTGCCCTTTAGTGCCCCTGAGCTTGTCATTATTGCCCTCACCCTTGGTTTTGCGACCCCTCTGCTGAGTTTGGCTTTTCCCTGGGGCATTGGCTATCTGCTGCGGCGCTGGGTAACCCCCGCGATCGGGGAGAGCTACAGTACCCTTGCTGACTCCTACAAATCCCTTAACCGGATCGTAGTTTTCTTTGCAATTACAGAAAATTTGCTCGTTCTTGCCTCTTCCAGCCTTTTAGTGCAAGAAACTGAACTGATCTGTAGCCTAACGCTCTCGATTTTAGTGGCAGTGCTGCTCACCAAGATGTTGCGCCAACTGTCGGATACCTATCTGGTGGACATTGCCTTTCGGGGGGGGCGCAAACTCAACAGCGAACTGCTGATTATTGGTCGCTTGCTGCTCAATGTGGTGGTGGTGGTGCTGATTTTCATTCTGTTTGCCCAGGCCCACCACTTTAATATCATTGGTCTTTTTGCCAGTTTGGGCCTGGGGGGCATTGCGATCGCCTTTGCAGCCCAGAAAACCCTGGAGCAACTCCTGGGTAGTATTGTTTTGTACCTCGATCGGCCCTTTACGGTGGATGACTATATTAGTCTCAGTGATGGAACCTTTGGCCGAGTGGAGTCGATCGGGCTACGATCGACCAAGGTTCGCCTATCGGGTAAGGGTACTCTCAAAGTCATTCCCAACAGTACCCTAGCTGGGGAAAGTATTGAGAACTTTACGGGGGCAAAAAAGGTGATGTCCCTGCTATATCTCAACTTTTACCAGGATTTGGGCGATCAAGACAAAGCCTTGGTGCGGCAGGTGGTTTTTAACAGTAGCCAGGGGATTTCCGGCATTGACTCCCACAGTACCAATGTAGTTTTTCGCACCCTAGAGCACCTCAGCCGCAGTCAGTACCAAACCCAAGCCCAAATTACCTTTTTTATCCTGGGATCCGGTGATGTTTCCATGGAGTTTCGGCGGCAATTGCTAGATTTTGCCGGTCAAGAAATTCATCGCTGCCTTCAGGAGTATGGCATTGAGTTTGCCATTGAAGAACCGACGGTTTATGTCGATTCCCCGATTACCGTGTAGGAGCCAATACCGTGCTTGAC
>JBMTWK010000245.1:0-5434 GCA_049452395.1 Prochlorothrix sp.
GGCCGATTACAAATCGGCGATCCCAGGGGTAGTTCTCCTGTGGGTGCCCTGGTTTGAGGCCGATTACAAATCGGCGATCCCAGGGGTAATTCTCCTGTGGGTGCCCTGGTTTGAGGCCGATCGCAAATCGGCGATCCCAGGGGTAATTCTCCTGTGGGTGCCCTGGTTTTGGGTTAACCCATGGTGCCCATGGTGTTTTTCCAGGCCATTTCCCGGCAGAGGGTTTCTAGGGCGCGTTGTTCCGCCCCTTGGAACAGTTGCAGCGCCACCAATTCCTCCAAAACCTGCTCGGTTAAATGGGTCGCAAAGCCGCCGCCATAGCGAAGCAGAAGATTGTAGTACTGAAACTGGGGCTTTTGGCTGCTGCTACGGTGAAATTGGTGGATTTCCTGGGGTTCTAGGCGATAGACGGGCGTATTGACCGGGACAACACGGCGGGGAATGCCCTGGAGACCGTAGGGGGAGGGGTGAGCACCGATCGCGGGGCAGAGTTCCCCAATCAGCACCACGCCGAGGAGGGTGCGGGTTTCTTGGATTAAATCTGGGGTAAAGAGAGGGTCCGGTTCGCTGGAGAGGCGGGGGCCGTTGCTGAGAAATTGGGGGTTAAAAAGTTGAGAATTGTAAATGATACCGACGGTGGTGGGGGCAGGGGCAGGGGTAGACCGGGTTTCCCAGGGCAGAGTAATTTGGGCTTCGGCAAGGGGATCCTCGATTGGGAAGGCATCGGGCCGATCGATCGTGCCCCGCATCCCCCCTGCCCTCGCACCCTCGCCCGTCTCCTGAAACTTGACAAAACAGCCAAAACCGTAGTCCTCTGGGCGGGGCGGGGTCCGCACCTCCATCGAATCCGCCAGTTGCACCACATAGTCACAGTGGGAATTGGATTTAACAACTTTGCCCAGGCGCAAGGGAATCTCCTTTGTCATCAGACTTTGTAATAAAAATTTACAGTGCTAGGGTCTGTTACGGGATTTAGTGAACTTTCTTAAAGGTGCTTTTCCTGGCTTCCATTTGTTCTCCCCTCCTCCTCTAGAATAGGGTGTCAGAATCTTTGGCAGTTGTCTTCTCAGAGTGGCTTAAAACCTGGATAAAGCGCAGAGGTACAGCGCGGTTTTCCTGCTACAGGTGGGTAAACCTGTCCCTGCGTTACCCCACAGGTGCTACCCTCTAGAGCGCGACAACTGTTCAATTTATTAGCCTTCTAAATCAGGAGAATATAGAATGACCGGCGATTACGCTGCCTCCTTCTTGCCCTTCATTATGGTCCCCCTCGTGGGTCTGGTGATGTCTGCTGTAGCCATGGGGCTATTTTTCCAGTACATCGAATCTGAGTCCTAAGAGATTCTATCGACTTCTTGCTACGGTTCGGACCCAGCCCGCTCTGCGGTAGTTGCCCGATTTTGCGAGAAGTTTAATGTTTTTGCGGTGGTGTTCCCCCCCAGGTGCCCTTAGGGGCCGCTAGCGGGGGCTAGAGAGAGTTCGGCTCTCTTTGCGCAACTACTGCCCGATCGTTACTTTAAGTCCAGGAGATCCACACTAAATGGCAGATTTAATTCAGGCTGGGGATCCCCAAGTTGGGAACCTAGCGACCCCTTTTAATTCTTCTTCTGTTGTTAAAGCCTTTTTAAACAATCTTCCCGCCTACCGTCCCGGTTTATCCGCAAACCGTCGGGGCTTAGAAGTTGGCATGGCCCATGGCTACTTCATCTATGGCCCCTTTGCCGTTCTTGGCCCCCTGCGGGACAGCGAATTTGCCACCACGGCAGGTTTCCTCGCCACCATCGGCATGGTTGCGATTCTCACCGTAGCCCTGTCCCTCTATGCAGGCGCTGGGGTCAGCAAGCCCGAACCCACGGCTACCAACCCCAATCCTCCGGCGGAATTCGGCACCCGTGAGGGCTGGAGCGAGTTCGCTAGCGGTTTCCTGCTGGGCGGCTGCGGCGGTGCGCTGTTCGCCTACTTCCTCTGCGCTACGCCCCACATTCTGCCCATGGTGAAGATGGCGGCTGGCGTTTGGTCCTCGTGAGACCTAAGGCTCGTGTAATTTAGCGGTTTTACCGTTAGCCTTGCAGTTTTGAGCGATCGCATTCTCTTTTGGGGGAGTGCGATCGCTCTTTTTATGGGGATCTTTTTTAGGGAGATTTTTTTAGGGGGATGTTCAGAAGGGAACCCTAGCCGCAGACAGCAGCATTAGGGTTCTGGGGGCCAACTGGATTCGATCGTCTCTAGGACCGTATCCCGATCGGCTCCGCTAACAAAATCCACCATTCCCGACCAAAACGTCCCCGTCCCGACCTCACTGGGCATCAAATCCGAGCCATCAAAGCGAATCACCGTTGCGCCTTGGAGTAAGGCCGCTTGCTGGCGGGTGAGGTCGTCGGTGTAGAACTCTAAGGCTACTTGGCGATGGGGGGCAAGATAGCCCCCAAAGTTGACCCACATTTGGTGGGGTTCCACGGTGGTGAAGAATTCTGCCAACGCGCGGGATTCCGGCGTATCTTGCAGGACACCGAGGGCAATGCCCCCCACCAGCAAGGGCGTGCCTTGGGCCTCATCAATGGGAGGCACCGGGAAAAAGGCGACATCTTCACCCACCTTCAGGTCTTCTGAGAAGAAAGAACGCACAAAGCTGGCCTGTCGATGTAAATAGCAGCCCGGAGGGTCCGTAAAGAGGGGATTAATGGCATCTTGGAAGGAAGTACTGATGGCCCCCACATTCCCGCCAAGGACGTAGCGCGGATTGAGCACGATCGCCCCAAACAGGTCAAAAGCCCGTTGCACCTGGGGATCCGTAAAGGGAATGTCATGGTTAACCCAGCGATCGTAGCCCGCTGGACCCGCCGTGCGCAGCATAATATCCTCAATCCAATCCGTCGCAGGCCAGCCCGAAGCATCCCCGCCCTCAATGCCCACACACCACGGCACCCCCCCATCCGCCACAATGCGATCGCTCAGGGCCATCATCTCCGCCCACGTCGTCGGGACTGCATAGCCCTTGGCCGCAAACTGCTTGGGGCTGTACCACACTAAGCTTTTGACATCGGCCCGCATCCACAGCCCGTAGGGTTCCCCCTCAATGCTGCCCAACTCCAACCACTGCTCCCCAAAGGCCGCTGTTAGGGCCGCTGTCGGCAGCACCTGCTCTAAGCTAATGAGATGGCCAGACTCTACTAAACCGCGCATCAGTCCGGGCTGGGGAAAAATCGCCAAATGGGGAAGGTCGCCCGCCTGGACCCGTAGGGGCAAAATCGTGGCAAAAGCTTCGGTTCCTTCATAAACGACATCAATCCCGGTTTTTGCTTCAAAAGCACCAAAGACCTCTTCTAATTGCTCTGCACCTTCGCCCGTGATGGAGCCTAGGACAGTAACACTGGGCCGATCGGTTGGGGTGGGCCGATCGGTCGGAGTGCCGCCACAGGAGGCGAGGAGCAAAACTAAGCCGAGGGCCAATTTTGGGCAGAGGGCCAAGGTGGAGCGCAAGGACAGGCTCAGGCGGGGGGGGAATAGGGGTAAGCGTTGGGCAAGGGGTAGGGGAAAAGGCATGGGTTAGGGGGGAATTTAATGACAGTTTTGGCAAAAAAGATTAATCGCCTAACATACAGAGGGACATCTCGAAAAAGCGGGGAACATCTCGAAAAAGCGGAATAAAAGCGCATCAGTGGCCATACAGCAGCGTTGGGGCAGGTATTCCTTGGCGATCGCCGAGAAAATAAAGCATATACGGGGGAGAGCATGGATAATACCGCCGATCGCTCATTTGAGCACCCCAGCACTAGTCTTGATTCCAGGACTAGACAGGCTGGGCTAAGGGGAGACTGGGTGCCACAAACCCCGCAGGAGCCACTTCCAAGGCTAAAAAGAGACGCAATCTTGAGTTTATTACAATAATCTAGGCTTGTAACAGATCTAACAAATCTAGATGGGATGGATCTCTCACGGATCTCTATCGGAATCTGCGCTAAAATAGCGCCACTATCCCCGCCCGGTCCTAAATCCCCCCTTAAATTCCCCCTCAAACTGATGATTAGTTATGAGTATGCTCCCGCCACTTCCGCAGCCGAAGGCCGTCAGATTCTGGACCAATACCCAGATTTTGCCGCAGCGCTCCAGCAGCATTTTCCCAATACCCTGCCCCTTCAGGAATACATGATTCAAACGGTCCAAGCCTTGCAACCTTTTGGCTTTGATGGTTCCAATTCCATGGGGATGGTAGCGGCCTGTCGGGATGAACTGGCAGACCCTCTGTTCCATGAAGTTGTTCGATTTTGGGGCAAAACCTTTAACTGTTGCAGTTTGGGCGGATTTTTAACCATGGGCAAAACCGGTTTAGCAGCCGCAACGGCCCACACTCCCTTTTATGGTGGCATCCATCGTTTTGTCTTTTTTGCCATGCCCCATATTGCCATTTCCCGCTATGGCGATCTGGGATTGGTTTACCGCCAAGGCAACCAAGAGCCATCCCACGCCTGTGGTGCCTTAGAGAAAATTATTGATCAATTACACTCTGGCTGTGTCAATGTTCAAATTGATCTTCAGGACTTAGAACATAGCATTCTACGGCAAAGAATTTTATCCTCCATGACCTATGGTTATGTGCCTAATCTCGTCGAAATTACCTATATTGCCTGCCAACTCATCACCCATGATGTTTGGCATCTGCTCAAAAGTTTATCCTCCCAAGTTTTCCACTATGGTGTGATGAATGGCATTCAAATTCATGGACCCAATGACAGTCAATGGATTTACCCCTATGCCTGTTATGCTGTGCAGTCAACCCTACCCCAGGATTTTGAGGTCATTCCCCAGCTTAGTGCTCCTGAGAGCCACCGGGGTGACGCTCCTTGGTCCAATCCTCACCCTGCCCATGTTGAAGTTCGTTTTTAAGTCTTGCGCCTTTAAGTCTTTGGCCCTGAGGTCTTTGGCCTTTAAGCCTTTAGCTCTTGTTTTTAAGTCTTTGAATCTGCAATTTCTCGCCGTTTTTGTCGGTTTGCTGCTGCTATGGCCCCAGTCCCTCCTTGCAGCTCCCCTAGCATCGGGCACCACAGTCCAGTGGTCAATGCCCGCCGCCCCCAACCCTGAAGCCCAGGATGCTGACTTTGCCCGCGCCTTTGGCCCCCAAGACTGGCAGTTTCCCCAGGACTTTGGCCCCCATCCCCAGTACCAAACGGAGTGGTGGTACTACACCGGCAATCTCTCAACCCCAGAAAATCGCCCCTTTGGCTTTCAACTCACCTTTTTCCGCCAAGCCCTGACACCTGTCACTGCCCTATCTCCGGAAGCTTCCCCCTGGCGTACTCCCCAGCTTTATTCCGCCCATTTCACCGTGAGTGATATCGAGGCCGATCGCTTCTACCAGTTTGAGCGATTTAGTCGCGGTGCCGTGGGGCTAGCGGGTGCCCAAAGCGATCCCTATGGGGTTTGGCTTCAGGATTGG
>JBMTWK010000246.1:0-5433 GCA_049452395.1 Prochlorothrix sp.
TCTTCTCGTTCCCATGCTCTGCGTGGGAACTCCTCCCTGGGCGCTCCAGCGCCCTTTTGGACAGTAGGGCTGTTCAGACTAGGGGGCATCAGCACAGGACGCAGAGCGTCTGGACAGGCATTCCCACGCCGGAGCATGGGAACGAGAGAGCGTGGAAGAGGTTAGGCGGGGGAACGAGAGATTTTGGTTGCGAGAGAGCCTAGGCATCGGGGTCTGGTTCAGGAATGGTGTAGTCCATAAAATCCTTGGCGAGACAGGTGTTAGGGAAAATCGCCTGGGCTTCTTCCAAAAGGTTATTGAGAGTGACAGCATTGCCCGGAGCATAGCGGGGGCTGAAGTGGGTCAGAATCAGTTGCTTAACGCCCGCAGCAAGGGCAACTTGGGCCGCCATGGTGGAGGTGGAATGGAGCCGCTGAAAGGCCATGGCAGCATCTTGATGGGCAAAGGTGGCCTCATGGACCAAAACATCGGCTCCCTGGGCCAGTTCGATCGCCGACTCACAAAAAACCGTATCGGTACAGTACACAAAGCTCCGGCCCGGTCGTGTTGGCCCACACAGGTCTTGCCCGCAAATTTCCCGGCCATCTTCTAGCGTTACAGTTTTCCCGGCCTTGAGCTGCCCATAGAGCGGCCCCGACGGAATCCCCAAGGCTTTCGCCTGGGCCACATCAAACCGCCCCGATCGATCGCGCTCCTGCACCCGGTAGCCAAAGGCCGAGACCCGATGCTCTAGCAAACGGCAATCCACCGTGTAGTCAGCATCTTCCCAAACGCGACCCGGCTGGACGCTGTGGGTCTTGAGGGGATAGGAGAGGTGGGTTTGGGAATATTGGCCGCAGGCTTGGAGGTAGTCCTTGAGGGGGCGGGGGCCGTAGACATCGATCGCCTCTGGATTGCCCGACAGGCCACAACTAGCCAGCAACCCCATCAGCCCAAAGGTGTGGTCCCCGTGCATGTGGGTGACAAAAATGCGCCGCAGTTGGCTAATACGGAGGTCGCTGCGGAGAAATTGGTGTTGGGTGCCTTCGCCACAGTCAAACAGCCAAATTTCCGATCGCTGGGGCAAGCGCAGCGCGACGGCGGATACATTACGCGATCGGGTTGGGACACCCGAACTGGTTCCTAAGAAGGTAATTTGCACGGAAAGCCTCAGGCCACAGCGAAGGATAGTACAAAGGGGAGATGGGGGAGGGATGCAAGCCCCCGATGGGAACCGCCCCACCCTTAGCAGTTGCACCCCCGCTAAATCTTGTGCTATTAACAGCACAATTTCTAGGGTACCTCGATCGACTTTTCCGAGCCTACCGCAACAAATAAAGGTAGGCGTAGTCAGAACTTTAAGTCTAGAGCTATCTATGCTAAATCTGGAGTGTTAGCTCTAGTCTGGGCACTGCTGGATGAGGGAAGGCAATGGGTAGCGGCACGCCCCTTGGGGCTGCCCTGGTTTTGGCCCAAAGCAAGTCGGCACAGGGGCACGCGCTTCTATCCCACTGATCCCCCACAGCAGCAATGCCCTAGTCTGAGGCTACGATTTTAGCGTTTGCCGCGATCGGCCTCTTCCTTAACCCGACTCCAGTCACCCCTATATTTTGCAGATGAACCGGCAGTCTTTCTTTTCCTACACAACCCCTTCCCGTCTTTTTCCATCCCCTTCCCAGCCCACCATCACCCCTGCCTCCCCTGTTGCTAGGGTGTTGGCTCGGCTGAGCACCGGTTTTCGCCCCCAACGAAACCCACTTAAGGGACAGTCTGCGGGTTCTGCGGCGATCGTGCCCCCCGTGTCCTCTGCGCTCCCCCCCAAGCCGGTCCAGAAAACGTCTCAGGTCCGCCGCGCCTTGGGCTGGTTAGCCTCCGGCTGGGTTCTCAGCACCGTGAGCCTAGCAGCTCCGGCCCAAGCTGCCCTGCAACTGCGGGTCGCCGTCGAAGATGGAGTCTCCCAAGTTCAAGTGGGAACCTCCTCCGCAGCCATTGTTCGCGACAGCAGCGGGCGGCAACTGGGTCAAATGTCCGCCATGGCCGGATCCCTAGCCCGTAACCGGGGTGGCCAAGTCAGCCTAGGGAGCTGGAACGCCAGTCAGCTTTGGGTCGAACCCCAGCAAGGCGGTTATGTGTGGATCGGCGATCGGTGGTATCGCGGTCGCGCCCTGCTCTCCGTCCAGGATGGCGAAATTCTAGCCGTCAACTACGTGGACCTCGACGAATACCTCTACAGCGTTGTTGGGAGCGAAATGCCCA
Organism: Prochlorothrix sp.; assembly: GCA_049452395.1. GTDB lineage: Bacteria > Cyanobacteriota > Cyanobacteriia > Prochlorotrichales > Prochlorotrichaceae > Prochlorothrix. The sequence goes on from JBMTWK010000246.1 coordinate 2,236, forward strand.
CCAACTGGCCCCTAGAAGCCCTCAAAGCCCAAGCCGTCGCCGCCCGCTCCTTTGCCCTCCACAAACGCAACACCCAGGGCAACGCCCGCTATGACCTGGGCGACACAACCACCTGGCAAGTCTACAAAGGCATTGGGGCCGAAACCACCTCCACCCAAGCCGCCGTTAGCCAAACCGCTGGCCAAGTCCTAACCTACAACGGCTCCATCATCGAGGCCGTGTTCCACTCCTCCTCTGGGGGACATACCGAAAACGTGGAAGATGTTTGGTCTCAACCCCTCCCCTACCTGCGGGGCGTGGCTGACTTTGACCAATATGCCCCCGTTTTCCAGTGGCAAGAAACCTTTAGTGCCTCCCAAATGCGTCAACGCATCACCGGCATTGGCAATATCATCAGCATGACCCCAGTTTCCGTTACGCCCCAAGGCCGGGTGCGGGAGATGAAAGTCATCGGCGATGCGGGGCAGCGGGTGCTGTCGGGCAACGAGTTGCGCCGCGCTCTAGACCTGCGCAGTTCCCTGTTCCGGGTTGCTCCTGCGGGGGGCAGCAGCGGCGGCAACAAGTCCAGCGTGCCGACCACCTTTGTGGTTCAGGGTCGCGGCTTTGGCCACGGCCTAGGGCTGAGTCAGTGGGGAGCCTATGGGTTAGCCAGCCAGGGCTATAACTACCAGCAAATTTTGGGCCACTATTACCAAAATGCTGGCCTCGCCCGCATCCAAGTCACGCCCTAGGTTCTGCCGATTTCCCTCCCCGGTTCCTGTCGTGGCGACGCAGAGCGTCGGGCAGGCATTCCCACGCCGGAGCGTGGGAACGAGGGGTGAGGGGGGAAACGAGGGAGGGGACAGTCAAGGGGAGCCTCTCACTTTGGAAGCATCTCGGTAGGGGCCGCGCCCCTGTGCCGACCCTCGACCCAACAAACCGGCACAACCATGGGGGCCTTGGCCCGATCGCAGCGATTAACCCGCCAAAGGGAGATGGTCCCAGACTATGGCGGGTTAGCGGTTGGGGAAGTGGGCTTGGGGACCGGCCCAGAAGCTGGGTTTTTTCTGGCCAATGACGAGGGGTTGATCTTCCGTAGCGAGGTAGGTTTCGCCTTGGAGGGTGACGGCCAAGAGCGGCCAGGGTTCTTCCCCGATCGTCCCAGCCCGGAAGAGAATTTGATCGGGATGATTTTGGCTCCAACCAAGGAGAACGGCGGTGGTATAGCCCGCCTGGGTTGGGGCTAGGGTATAGGTTGCGTTTTCCTCCCGATCCCAAACGAGGGCATAGTCGGAGAGGTCTGAGGAACTAAACCAGCCCTCAAATTCCCGTGCCAGGACTTGGCTACTGTCTTCGGTCCAGGATACGGGCATGAGCATGGTAATGGCTCCGGGGTTGAGCCGCCGATCGGGCGATCGCAGCATCCCCTGCACAAAGGGAGACTGCCCCGAAATCACACGCAGATCGCCCGTTTCCAAGTTTTCCAAAAAGAGCACACTGCTGACCCGGCTGCGGTACAGTTCCGGCTCAATCTGAAACTGAATCCGGCTGTAGGCTGCATAAAGACCGTCAGGGGAGAGCAATGCGGGCGATCGGTAGTAGCGAATTCCTTGCTCCGTGGCTGCACTGACTTCTTCATGGGTTGTCAGCACCCACTCCCACGGCACAGGGTGGGGACTGTTGAGGGGGTCAAGTTGCACAGGGGATAGGTCCGTTGGCTGAGGTTCGGTTGGATTAGCATCCAGGGATCCAGAACTAGGGGATACAGACTCCAGATCAGATGTAACTGTATCAGGTGCCGTAGGATTAGGGACCATCGTTTCCGAAGCAACCAGATCCGTAGCGACGGGATCTGAAGCAGCTAGATCTGGGGCGACGGGATCTAAAGCAACCAGATTCGAGGCGATCGTGGCGGGGATCCCCAGCTCCACCGTAGGCGGAATGCTAGCCAGAGCAGGGCGCAGGGCTAGGCTGGCTCCCAACAGGTACACACTCCACCCCAAGGTCAGCGACAGGGGGAGTTGTAGGGCTTGTCCCAGGGCCAGGGAAGGGAAGGGGGATTCGCATAATTCAATACCTAGGCAAGGACAACGAGGGAGGGGTGGAGGTACGAGCAGAGGGTAGAGCGCCCCAGCAGTCCGGGTCCTAAGGTCTAGGCCGTGCATCCTAGGGTCCGAGGGCTAGTGTTTTCCTGCTTGGTGCCCCATGCAGGCGAATACAGGCAGACGGCAGATGTTGCTGCAAAGCGTGGGAGATGCAAAGCATGGGAGATACAAAGCGTGGGATGCTGCCGATCGGGGGTTGCTCTGCCGTTGCAAGGGAAAAGCCATGCCAAAGACGACGGGCGATCGAGGGCCGCACGTAAGAGCCATGATGAATCAATGCAGCAGCCCCACCGCTGCAAAAGCCACGGATCAGAAGCTGCGCAAGGCGCAAGGCTAGGCTGGAATCTTAAGGGTTAGGATCAGCGCAGTGATCCTAGGGCAGGGGGGAGGGGTAGTGCCAGGGTTGCCGTCTGTGAGACAGGGCCAAATCCGTGGGACAGGCCAAACCTGTGGGACGGGCCAAACCCGCTGCTTTGGGGCCAGGGAACCGCCAAACTGAGGGGTTGAGCTAGGGGATCCCTGCAAGAGATGCCGAATTGGAGCTGGGACAGTCGGTATCCTTTGCTGAAGGACGCTAACTGAGGAAAACGGCCAGGGAAGTCCCTTCGCAGTTTCCATTAGTTGCCATTAATAGATATAGCAACTTCTCTGGGCTGCAAGCAAATCTAGGGAGCGGTTGTCACAAAATTTTGATAACTGTTGGAGCGGGTCCATCTCACTGGGGTGGGTTAGCGGATTCGATCGGGGCAAGCTCCCTGGAATTGTCCCGGCTTGGCCGATCGCAGGGAACCCCAGGGGCACAACTCCTATAACAATTTTTCCCCAGAGAAATGCTCCGAGTGCATCCCACGTTAGAAAAATCTCGGTAGGGGTCGTGCCCCCGTGCCGACCCTCTTTAGCCCAAAACCAGGGCAACCACGGGGGGTTTGCCCCTACCAGGTCGGTTAAATCGCTAAAGTGGGATGCTCCCGATGCTCCCCTTTGTCAGTTTGTCTTTATCAGGTTGCCTTTTAAGTTTGTCTGCGGAATGGTGCGGCAGCCCTTTGTAGCTCTTGGAAGTCGCAATCCAGATTAACGAGCGGTTAGCCAACGCACGTTTCCCTGGGGGCGATCG
>JBMTWK010000247.1:0-5426 GCA_049452395.1 Prochlorothrix sp.
GAAGCGGGGAGCCACGGGGGCACGACCCCTACCAAGATATCTTCTAAGGTGGGATGGACCCCTTTGGATCCACCCAATTGAGAGAGTCCCCACTCAAGTTTTGATGTTGGCTTTTGATGTTGGATTTTAAGGAGGGAGGTTTGATCATGACTACTGCGATCGGTCTTGCGGGGATGGGGGCGGGGGCCGATCGGCCCAAGGCGGGCGATCGCCTCTGGCTCCAAGGCATTCGCGCCTACGGCTACACGGGCTACTTTGCCGAAGAGCAAAAATTGGGCCAATGGTTTGAGGTCGAGTTGGTGCTGAGCCTGGACTTACGATCGGCGGGCTTGGACGATCGCCTAGAGGCCACCCTCGACTACGGGCAGATTGTGCAACAGGTCCAAAACTGGGTTCAGACAACCCAGGTGAAAACCCTCGAAGCCCTAGGGGAAAGCCTCTGTCAGCGCCTGTTCCAAACCTACGGCTCCGACTCTGGCCTAGACCATTTGCGGCTGGGCCTGACCAAATGCAACCCGCCGATTCCCCATTTTGATGGCAAAGTTACGGTGATTTTAGAGCGATCGCGCTTGGATTACTCCAATTCCCCCCAATTGTCTGGAATCGCCTGATTGCTAGGATTTGATGACCCGGTAACCGGGAAAGATTCAACAAACCCGATCGAATTTCAGATTCCTCCACTACAATGACCATAGCTTAATGGGGCGTTGCACCAAGATCCTAAAGCCATGTCTCAAACCATTACCCCTTCCGCACCCCCTTCCACGGCCCAGCGCAGCGTGGATGTGGAGTTGCGCAATGTCTTTAAATTCTTTGGGAGCGATGCAGCCGTCAAGGATATCAACCTTGCCATCCACCAGGGAGAGTTTTTTAGTATTCTCGGCCCCTCTGGCTGCGGTAAAACGACCACGCTGCGGCTGATTGCGGGGTTTGAAAGTCCTAGCTCCGGAGAGTTACTCATCCAAGGCACCTCCATGGGCGGCGTGCCTCCCTACCGTCGCCCTGTCAACACCGTCTTCCAAAGTTATGCCCTCTTTGGTCACATGACGGTGGCCGAAAATGTTGCCTTTGGCCTCAAAATCAGAAACCTCCCCAAGGCAGAAATTAAAGAGCGGGTTGCGAGTGCCCTGAGGCTGGTGAAAATGGAGACCTTTGCCCAACGCCAACCCAGCCAACTCTCCGGTGGTCAGCAGCAGCGCGTTGCCCTTGCCCGCGCCCTGGTTAACCGCCCCGCCGTCATTCTGCTCGATGAACCCCTGGGTGCCCTAGACCTCAAGCTGCGCAAGGAAATGCAAATGGAGCTATCGACGCTCCATAAGGAATTGGGGCTAACCTTTGTGATGGTGACCCATGACCAGGAAGAGGCACTGAGCCTGTCCGATCGCATCGCCGTTATGAACCAAGCCAAGGTCGAGCAAATCGGCACCCCCATGGAAATTTATGAGTCCCCGGCTACACCCTTTGTAGCGGACTTCATTGGTGATACGAACTTACTAGAGGGTGTGGTGAAAGCAGCGGGCAATGATGGGGTGCAGGTGGTGACGGAGCAGGGGCTAAAAATTGCCGTTGCCCGCGCCCAAAGTTCCAGTGCGCCGCCGTTGCCCTCGGTGCAGGAGTCGGTGGTGGTGAGCGTGCGGCCTGAGAAAATTCGCCTCAGCCGCGAACCCATCAGCACAACCCCCAATTGCTTTGCCGGTCGCCTCAAAACCGTGATGTATCTGGGCACCCATGCCCACTACGTCGTGGATTTAGAGACGGGGGGGCAACTGTTGGTGCGCCAACCCAACACCGCCACGCCAGTGCCCAGCGCCGACACCCCCCTCTACGTCTATTGGGGAACCCAAGATTGTTTAGCATTGACCTAGGTTTGGGGGAGGACCAAAAATCGTGGGATTACAGCAGCGGATGCGTTCACCGATCGGGCATTCATTCAGCCAAGCAGCCTTAAACTCTCCTCGATCGCCCCGCCCCCCTCGTCCCCGTCGTGCTGGTCTGTCTCGGCGGCGCTTTCTGGGCACGTCCCTCGCCGCCTTTGCCGGAGCCACCTTCAGCAGTTGCGCCCGCAGCCGAGTCCATAACCTCTCCACCCGCAGCGGCGGCGATAAGGACAAGCTCTATATCTATAGCTGGACCGGCTACACCGACGCTGAGCTAACCAACCGCTTTACGGAGCAGACGGGCATCGAAGTGGTGGTGGATATCTACGACTCCAACGAAACCATGTTGGCCATTCTCCAGGCGGGCGGGGGAGACACCTATAGCATCATCTACCCTTCGGACTATATGGTGCAGCAGATGATCGAGCTGAATCTGCTGACGGCCTTGGACCACAGTCGCATTGCGCGGTTGGGGGATCTCCTCCCCAACTACCAAAATCCCGTCTACGATCCCGGCAACACCTACAGCATTCCCATTAGCTGGGGAACCACGGGCATTGCTTACAATAGCCGCGTGCTCAAAACCATCCCAACGGATTGGTCCTATCTCTGGGATCACCGGGAAGAACTCAACCGCCGGATTACGCTCTTGGACGATGTGCGCGAGACCCTCGGCGCAGCCTTAAAAAGCCTGGGCTATTCCTATAACTCCACGGATCCAGCCCAACTGCAAGAAGCCTATGATCTGCTGCTGGACCTGAAGCCTGCGATCGCCTCCTTTAACTCCAGTGCATGGCGGGAGCAGTTGCTAGCCGGGGATTTAACCCTAGCCATGGCCTATTCCGTTGATGCGGGGGAGGTGGTGCAGGAAAATGAAGAGATTGAGTATATTGTGCCCGCAAGTGGCTCCTCCCTCTGGACAGATACCTTGGTGATTCCGTCTTCGGCCCCCAACCCCGATGCGGCCTATGCTTGGATTAACTTGATGCTGGAGCCAGAGGTGGCGGCGGCCATGATGCAGCGGCTGTTTTTTGCGACCCCTAGCCGCACCGCCTACGAGCTGTTGGAGGACGACTTTAAGGCGGATACCACCCTGTTTCCCCCAGAGGAGATTTTGGCGAAATGTGAGGGCATTGCCCCAGTGGAGCCGGAAACAGAGGAGTTGTTCGATCGCTACTGGACGCAGCTCACCAGTGGCTAAGGGCACGCTTCTTGTCTCGATCGTTGTTGATGGGTTCGAGTTGATGGGTTCGAGTTGATTGCTGCGATCGGTTTTGATATTCGTCTATTTTTTACCAATTTTGCCTGACTTTAAGCTATGACTGCCTCTCCCCCCAGTCCGACTTCCCCTAGCCCGACTCCCCCTCGATCGCCCGCAGCCTTGCCCGCTTGGTTAGGGGGTGTGGCTTTACTGTTGCCGCCTGGGATTTGGTTGCTCCTGCTGTTGGTGCTGCCCACCCTGTTTATTGTTGAACTGAGCTTTGTCCCGGCCTGTCGCCCAGCGGACTGCCTCGCCCCCTACGGGCCAGAAAACTACGTTCGCCTGCTGTTCCACACCGTCGATGGCAAACTCAGCTTTGACCCCATCTATCTGCGGGTCATTTTGCAATCCTTTGGCCTAGCCGCCGCAACCACGGCCCTTTGTCTGTTGCTGGGCTTTCCCGTGGCCTACTGGCTGGCCATTAGCTCCCCCGCCCGCTGGCGCAACTTTTTGCTGTTAGCTTTTGTGCTGCCCCTGTGGACTTCTTCCCTGCTGCGCTCCTATGCCTGGGTGACGATTTTACGATCGACCGGTGTCCTCAATAGCCTTTTGGATAGCTTGGGTCTCCTCGGTCCCCTGGAAAGTTTGGGCTATCCGGAGTCTGGAATCCTCAACCGCCCAATCGCCGTGCTAATCGGCATGACCTATAGCTATTTGCCCTATATCGTTCTGATTCTCTATTCTTCCCTGGAAAAGCTCGATCGGCGACTCCTGGAAGCTGCCGCAGACCTGGGAGCCTATCCCCGCGTTGCTTTTTGGCAAATTACCGTACCCCAGACCGCACCGGGGATCCTAGCGGGAAGTTTGCTGGTTTTTATCACCGGTTTGGGCGATTTCGTCGATCCAGAGCTGCTAGGGGGGTCTTCCAGCATGACCTTGGCCCGCCTGATCTATAACCAGTTTCTCAAAACCCGCAATTGGGGCTTTGGGGCTTCCCTCAGTATGATTTTGATCCTAGCGGTGAGCATTTCGGTGGCGCTGCTGATTAAATACGGCGATTCCGATGCCACAACCAGCGCTTAACGCCTTTTCCGGTCTTTATCCGGTCTGTATGCAGCCTGTATCCTGTATCCGGCCTGTCCCGGTCTGTTTCTGCCCCGGTCTGTTTCTGCTCCGGTCTGTTTCTGTCTTGCACTGGGGACTTTAGTCCTCACTCCCCCTTCTGGTCCCTGAATTGAGAGGTGAAAGGTCGCGCCATGGCAAACTCTACGGTGACAAACAAAGCTACGGAGACCCCCAATCCAGCGCCCCGACGGCAATCCCGACGGCCTTGGCCTTGGCAACTGGTGCTCTCGGTGGCGATGTATATCTTTATGTATCTGCCGATTCTTGTTTTGTCGGTTTTTAGCGTTAATCGATCGCCCTTCCCCAAATGGGAGGGGTTTAGCCTGCAATGGTACAACCAGTTGTTCCAGGATACGAAAATCCTCAGCGCTTTTCAGTCTAGCTTGACGGTGGCGTTGGGGGCGGTGGCGATTTCGGCGGTGCTGGGGACGTTGATGGCGGTGGGGCTGGCGAAGTATGAGTTTTGGGGCAAGGGGCTGTACCGGGGGATTTCCTATTTGCCGCTGATTATCCCGGATATTGCGATCGCGGTGGCAACTTTGATTTTTTTGGCCTATATTGCCGTTCCCCGCAGCATTTACACGGTGATTGCGGCCCATATTGTCTTTTGCTTGGCCTATATTGCCCTGGTGGTTTCCACTCGCCTCGCCAATTTGGACCCCCACTTAGAGGAAGCGGCGTTGGATTTGGGGGCAAGTCCGGTGCAGGCGTTTATGCAGGTGCTGTTGCCGCAGCTTATTCCGGGGATTGTGGCGGGGTGTTTGCTGGCTTTTGTGTTGAGTATGGATGATTTGCTGATTGCGAGCTTTACGACGGGGGGCGGTTCAACGACGCTGCCGATCGAAATCTATAGCCGCGTCCGCAAGGGGGTGGAGCCGGATATCAATGCTTTAAGTGTGCTGCTGATTGCGGGATCGGGTTTTTTGGCGTTTGTGGCGGAAATGATTCGCTATCGGGGCGAAAAGCGGTAATCCGAGCGATCGGGTTCCTAGTGTAAGGATTAAAAACGATGCGGCGAATCGTCTCATCTTGAATGAGGTTGGGAATCAGTTCCTTTTGCGATCGATCGCACAATTTGCAAGACGATCGGCCATTCTTCAGCGATTGTATAGAGGGAGAAGGCCCGTGAGAGACTATAGTGGCGATCGGGGGTGAGTTTGACGAAGAGTACATCATCGCCGTTGGTGAGGAGACCAAAGCTGGGCCGATCGGGCTGGGGATTG
>JBMTWK010000248.1:0-5411 GCA_049452395.1 Prochlorothrix sp.
TGGGCCGTTAAAGACTGGGCCAGAATCCCCGGTGCAGGGTAGCGATCGAGGGGGAGGGGGAAAAAAATCTGGGTGGGGGGCCAGTCGGGCAGCATTCCCACGGCGATCGACGGTGGGATAGAAGAGGCTTGGGTAGCAACGGGAGCGAGGGGAGTGGCTAGTAGACCCAGGATCAGGGGAAGCCAAGGGCGATTCAAAGTCATAGCGAAAAGTCAGAGTCTGACAGCGAAACTGCAATCGTTCTGAAGCGCAGCAAAAACTGCGATCGAGATTGTTGTGAAGGAAGACAGTTTTCTAGGATACAACACCCAAAATTGAGATGTTTTGCAACCTTGACGAAAAGACGGGGAAGAAACGGTCAAAGTTGCCGATACAGCCTGATTTCGCTTCGATCGTTTCGCACCCACCCAGCCGAGATCCGCACAGTTAAAAACCGAGGTAAACCCGCCCTAGGGTCTACCGCTGCAATCATCACGGGGTGACGTTGAAGGCTATAGGATAAGTCCTGGGAAATAAACGGGGTGCCTCTGACTTTGGCCCACGGACAGCCAGTCCGGCTAGCCCACGATCGAAAATAGGACAGTCAAGAATGGGTAGGCTGGGCCTCTGGCCCGTCTAATCTCCATCTAATCTAACAACAGTGGGATTTCATCGGGGAGCATCCCACTTTGATGAGTTAACCGATTGGGTAGGGGCAATCCCCCCGTGGTTGTCCCGGTTTTGGCCCCAAGAGGGTCGGCACGGGGGCACGACCCCTACCGAGATTCTTCTAAAGTTCCCTCGTTCCCACGAAACCATGGTTCAAAAAATCGCCCAAGGGATGCGAGTCCTCCTGATCCTGGTCCTGGCCAGTGGTCTGGGGGGATGCATTCAATATGATCTGGGCCTACGGTTCGACCATCAAACCGCCGGGGCGATCGTCCAAAGCATTGCCCTCAACCCAGCGGTCTCCCAATTCAGCCCTAACCTAATCCAGGACTGGTTTACCGCCCTCGATCGCCAAGCTCCCCACATCCCCAGCCTCGGTCAACAGGTCGCCCCCGATCGCTACGTCCTCACGGTCCCCTTCTACGGCAGTCAAGATCTCGTCCAAAAATTCGCCCAAGTCATCCCGCTTCAGCCCGCGATCGATCCTGCCTCGATCGCCCTAACCCCAGCCCCGATCGATCCCGCCCAGATCGCCCTAACCCCAGCCTCGATCGATCCCAACCCGATCGACCCAACCCCAGCCCCGATCTACCAACCCCAAACCTGGCAAGGCGCACTCCCCCCGATCGCCGCCAGCCTCAGCCTAGAACAAGACAACCGCCTCATCGCCATCCATAACCACCTCACCCTCACCCTCGATCTCCGCCCCCTCACCGCCCTCGATCGCCAAGGCCGATCGCTCCTCGGCCAAACCCATCTCCTCCAAGTGGCCTTTAGCCTACAAACCCCCTGGGGGTTAGACTGGGCTACAACCGACCCCCCCCTAGCGCCCCAGCATCACAGCAACCAAGTCGTTTGGTCCTTGCCCGTGGGCGAAGTCACCACGATCGAAACCGCCTTTTGGGTTCCCAGCCCGATCGGCATGGGCACGATCGTCATCCTCGGCTTAATGCTGTTAGGGCTAGCCCTGCGGCGGCTGCGATCGGCCCCCCTCTCCCCCCCCCAGTCCCCCCCAAACCGTTAAAACCGCATATTTCATGGCCCCATCCCCCTTCTTTCAAGAAAATCGCTGGTTTCAGCGCGTACCCGTCGCCCTGCTCCTGGTGGGCCAAGTCATCATCCGATTGCTCAAGGGCAAACTGCGGGGGGCAACCTTAGCCGAACAACTCCTCATCGCAGGACCGCAAGCCCTCTGGTCCGTCCTGCTTATCAACCTCTTTGCCGGGATGATTTTCACCATCCAAACCGCACGGGAACTGCTGCGCTACGGAGCTTTAGAAGCCCTGGGCGGAGCCTTTGCCCTGGCCTTTTGCCGGGAGCTAGCCCCCGTCCTCACCGCCGGAATTGTTGCGGGCCAAGTCGGATCCGCCTATGCCGCCGAGATGGGAGTCATGCAAGTCACCGAGCAGATCGATGCCCTGCAAATGTTGCGCACGCGCCCGGTGGATTACTTGGTTCTGCCCCGTGTCGTGGCCTGCTGCATCATGCTGCCGATTCTCAGCACCTTTGGCATCACGATCGGCATCGGCGGCGGCACCTGGGTCGCCAGCCACTTTTACCACCAACCCCCCGCCGCTTTCCTAGAATCCGTTCGCCTCTTCCTAGACATCCAAGATCTCTGGGCCGTCGTCCTCAAGTCCGTCATCTTTGGCCTGCTCATCGCCCTCATTGGCTGTAGCTGGGGACTCACCACCCAAGGGGGAGCCAAAGGCGTGGGCCAGTCCGCCACCGCTGCGGTCGTCAATATCTGGATCACCATCTTTATTGCCGATTTTCTGCTGTCCCTGCTCCTCTTCGGCGCACTGCAAACCTGAAACCGCCCTGGGAGAGGGATTTAGGGGCAGAGGCTAGCAACCAGTTCTCCAAGACAGCAGCCGGACCCAGCTAAACCTTAGGGAGAACGATCCCTTTCCTGATAAACTGTAAAGAAAGTTTACGTTTCTGACATTCCTCCCCATGAGCTTATTGGTTGTTGGTGCTACAGGAACCCTCGGACGGCAAGTGGTTCGCCGTGCCTTAGATGAAGGACACGTGGTGCGCTGTCTCGTTCGCAGTCCTCGAAAATCAGCCTTTCTCCGTGAATGGGGGGCAGAACTCGTCAAGGCAGACCTCTCTAACCCGGAGACGCTTCCTTTTGCCCTGGAAGGCGTTTCTACGGTGATTGACGCTGCAACTTATCGGCCTACGGATCCCGGCAGCATCTGGAAATTAGACTGGGAAAGCAAGGTCGCATTGATCCAAGCCGCCAAGGTCGCAGGGATCGATCGATTTATTTTCTTTTCAATTCTTAACGCAGAGCAATATCCCAACGTCCCCATGATGCAGATTAAAGCCTGCACCGAAGACTTCCTCAAAGAGTCGGGGCTAAACTATACAATCCTGCGGCTGAGCGGCTTTCTCCAAGGCTTAATTGGCCAGTACGCCATCCCCATCCTGGAAAAACAGACCGTTTGGGTCACCGGGGAAGCCACCCCCGTCGCCTATATGAACACCCAGGACATCGCCAAATTTGCCGTCCGGGCCGTCACCACCGAGGCCACCCGCAACCAATCCTTCCCCGTAGTCGGCAGCAAAGCCTGGGATGGGTATGAAATTATCCGCCTCTGTGAGCGGCTTTCGGGCCAAGATGCCAAGATTGCCCGCCTGCCGATCGAAACCCTCCGCATTGTCCAAAAAGTCTCCAACTACTTTGAATGGGGCTGGAATTTGGCCGATCGCCTTGCCTTTAGTGAAGTCCTCGCCGCAGGGCAACCCCTCGCCGCAGACATGGACGCGGTATACAAAACCTTTGACTTGGATCCCCAGGACATCACCACCCTCGAAGCCTATTTTTCAGAATACTTTGGCCGGATGATGCAGAAGCTGAAGCAACTGGGCTACGAGAAGGAAGATCAAAAGCGCAAGATGAATTTCTAGGCGCGGGGACTCTGTGATATATCTTTACTTCGATCGAGCTTGTGCGGATCGAAGCTTGTGGTTTAGGCTCAGCTTCGGGTCAGTGAAGAACACTGCACAGCATTCGATTCGTCCTCATCCTATTCGTCCTGGAGCCAAGGTGGAAACGTGCCCAAGGCTGGCATTATCTATAACGACGGCAAACCTAGCGCCTGCGAGGCAGCGGCCACCATTGAGCAGTATTTGACTGCTCAGGGCTGGGATGTTGTCAAGGCTTTGGGTGTCGGTGGAATTTTAGGCTACGCTAGCCCTGAGTCCCCGGTCTGCCACACCCCGATCGACTACCTCGTTCCCCCTGGTTTTGAAGATAACCTCGCCTTTGCCGTGGTTCTGGGGGGAGATGGAACCGTCCTATCAGCCTGTCGCCAAGTGGGGCCGATCGGGCTGCCGATTTTGGCCATTAACACCGGTCACATGGGCTTCCTAACGGAAACCTACCTCAACAACCTCATGCCCGCCCTAGAGGCCACGATCGCCGGGAACTACACCCTGGAAGAGCGCACCATGGTCACCGTCCAAGCCATCCGGGATGAGGTGCCCTTCTGGGAAGCCCTGTGTTTAAATGAAATGGTGCTGCACCGGGAACCCCTCACCAGCATGTGCCATTTTGAGATCACCGTCGGTCACCATGCGCCCGTCGATATTGCGGCGGATGGCATTATTATTTCCACCCCCACAGGCTCCACCGCCTACTCCCTCAGCGCAGGCGGACCAGTCGTCACCCCAGGGGTGCCCGTCCTGCAATTGGTGCCCATTTGTCCCCACTCCCTCGCCTCCCGCGCCCTCGTCTTTGCCGACTCAGAACCCGTCACCATTTTTCCGGCGATCCCCAACCGCCTAGTTATGGTGGTGGATGGCAATGGCGGCTGCTACATCTTCCCGGAAGACCAAGTACGCATCACCCGATCGCCCTATGCGGCCCGTTTCATCCGCTTGCAGAATCCTGAATTTTTCCGGGTACTCCGGGAGAAGCTGGGCTGGGGCTTACCCCACATCGCCAAACCCAGTTCAGTGGAATTACCCTAAACTACGACCCTAAATTCATGGCTGCTCTCCCCTCTACCCTGCCTCCCTTGACCATTATGCTGGTTGAACCCGACGTGGCTCTGGCTCAACAGATAGCCCAGGACTTGGAAGAAGCGGGCTACAGCGCTGCGGTCACCACCAACTTTAGCGAAGGGTTAAGCCAGAGCCTCCAATACCAGCCAACTTTGATTGTTATCGATCGCCTCCTCGCCGGAGAATCGGGCCTAAAGCTCTGCCAAGAACTGCGGCACCAAGGCTACCGCAACTCTCTCCTGCTGATGATGGCCCACGACAGCCTAGACGATCGCATCGCCTGCCTGGAGTGTGGCGCGGACGACTATCTCCTCAAACCCTACCGCAGCGACAGTTTTCTTCAACTGATCCGCCTCTATCTTCAGCCCACCGCGATCGCCAGCGAACAACTGCGCTTTAGCGACTTAACCCTCGATCTCTCCACCCGCCGCGCCCAGCGCCAAGGCCGCAACATTGATCTCACCATGAAGGAATTTGAGTTGCTCAAGTACCTCATGGAACATCCCCGCGAAGTGCTAACGCGGGAGCAGATCCTCGAAAACGTCTGGGGCTACGAGTTTATGGGCGAATCCAACGTTATTGAAGTTTATATCCGTTACCTACGCCTCAAAATCGAAAACGACGGCGAAAAACGCCTGATCCAAACCGTGCGCGGTGTCGGCTACGTCCTACGGGAGTCTTAAGGTTCTGTCCATTGTAACTATTCAGGGGGTTACCGAATAATGAGGGTTTCAGGGGAGTGTCTATGA
>JBMTWK010000249.1:0-5410 GCA_049452395.1 Prochlorothrix sp.
TCTCAATCCCCCAGCCTTCCCTCCTAGCACCTAGAACCTGGGATCGCCGATTTGCCATCGGCTCTTCTCAATCCCCTAGATTTTCCTCCTGAAATCACAAATTTCCTCGACCTTACTCCTATTCCCCCTAACTCCCCTCCTCAACTATGCTCCCCCCCCAACCCCTCCTCAGCGATCGCTACGATCGCGCCCTTCTCTACGCCCGCAGCCTCCACCACCGCCAAATCCGCAAAGGCAGCCAACACAACCCCGGTTACTACGGCCTCCCCTACTTCAGCCACCTGCTCGCCGTCAGTAGCCTAGTTTTAGAGCACCAAGGCAGCGAAACCGAAGCGATCGCCGCCCTCCTCCACGATGCCCTCGAAGACGGCCCCAGCCACAGCGATCGCCCGATCGACCAAATCCGCGCCGACATCACCCAGGACTTCGGCCCCACCGTCCTCGCCCTCGTCGAAGCCTGTAGCCAATCCACCGACCCCCAGCGCGACTGGTACCAGCGCAAACAAGACTACATCGACAGCCTCGCCCACAAGCCCTTCTCCGCCCTCCTGGTCACCACCGCCGACAAACTCCACAACGCCCGCTGCATCAGCCGCGATTACCGTCTCCTAGGTGATGGCCTCTGGAGCCGCTTCAGCCGAGGTTATGACGGCACCTGCTGGTATTACAAGGCGATCGCCGCTGCCCTCCAATCCGTCGCCGATCTCCTCCCCTTTCCCGCCCCTCCTCCCCCCAGTCCCGACCTTTCCCCCGCTGACCTTTCCCCCGCTGACCTGGCCCTTGCCGCCCTCGATCGCCGCCCCGCCCTCCAATCCCTCATCCACTGCTTACACCAAGAAATCCAATCCTGGTCCTAAAACCCCACCAAATTCGCCCATTCTCCCCCTCGTTCTCCCGTTCTCGCCCCCTTATTTCCATGCTCTGTGTGGGAATGCCTCCCCCGACGCAACCGCATCGCGACTAAGACCCCTGGGTCAAAGCCTCCACCTCTGCGATCGACAGCCCCGTTCGCTCCGCAATCACCGCAGCAGGCAACAGATCCAGCAGCGATCGGGCAATGGCAAGACGACTCTCCCGCTCTCCCTCTTCCCGTCCCTTCTGTAGCCCCTCTTCTCGCCCCTGCTGCCGCCCCTCCAAAATCGCCCGCCGCACCACATTGCGGTTATCTTCCACCATAAAAGCGCGACGCTCGATCAAGTCAAACTCCTCAGGGCTAAGGTTGGCGGTTTGGGCAATTTGAAACGCCCGATCGAAATTAGGATTACCGCTAAAACTGGGGGGAATTTCCTCCAAATCCGCAGTCTGCTGAAGAAAAAACAACCACTGATCGGTTAAATTTTCTAATTCCGCTATAGATTTAGAAAATTTAGGCAATTCCACAAAAATTAACTCAATATCATCGCCATAGGCTAAGTGATCATCCCGTTCCAGGATTTGGTAGCGGGAAAGAGGCCGATCGCGCTGGGGAAACAGCACAAAGTCCGTAATGGTCAGGGCAATTACTGGACGAAGGCGGGTGTAACCTTGGCCGCGCTGAAGCTGAAGGGAGTAAGCCTTAGCAACGTTGTAAAGCACGCGCTTATGGAAGTCCAGGGGGTTCAGAACCTGCATTTCAATCAAAACCGTCTGCCCCTGGTCCAATTGGGCCTTCACATCCAAAAAAGTATCCTTAATCCCCTGGAGTTGGGGTGCTTGGTAAGGATCGAGAATTTCAAGATCTTGAATAATAGGCTGACAGTCGTAGATTAACGCATTGAGGAATTCAATCAAAATCGGCTTACTTTGGTCAGAACCAAAGATTTTTTTAAAGGCAAAGTCAGTTTTAGGATCTAGAAATTGCATGGGTGAAGCTCTGGGGGGAAAGGAGTGAACACGATCGCGGTAGAACTGGATATTAAACCGAGCCTATTGTAGCGCCCTCGATCGAGGCAAGTCCGAACCCAGGAGAAACCCGGCGATCGGCATTTGAAGGCTTGCTCCTAGCTACTAATACTAGCTAATAATATATTTGTGCTACCGTAAAATCAGTATACCTTAGCGGGGATTACTCCATGATTGCCACAGCCCCACAAGCCACCCCAACCCAGCCCCAAACCCCACAAATCTTCTACCCCAGCTCCGATGGTGAACCCTTGGCAGAAACCTCCCTCCATGTTGATGTGATCATCACCCTCGTGGTCCTCCTGCGCCAGTATCTGCAAGACCACTTTGCCGATCGTGCCCCCCTTATCCTCGCTGACCAATTTGTCTACTACGCTGAAAACTTTCCCCGGTTGCGCTTTGCACCGGATGTGGCTGTTATCTTTGGGGTTGCGCCCGGTCCTCGCGATAATTACAAGATTTGGCAGGAAAAGCAAGTTCCCACCGTAATTTTTGAGATCACATCACCCGGTACCCAACAGCAGGACCAAGAGGTGAAGAAAGATCTCTATGAAAAAATTGGCGTTCAGGAATATTGGCTCTTTGACCCCAAAGGGGAGTGGATTCCTGAACAACTGCGGGGATATCGCCTCGTCGGAGAAGATTACCAGCCGATTCTCGATGCTAAGTCCCTAGCCTTGGGGCTACGGTTTCAGATTGAGGGGCCATCCCTAGCCCTATACCAACTGGCCACAGGGGAAAAGCTACTGACCCCAGAAGAAGTAGCCGCAGCCCGCCAAGCTGAAGTTACAGCCCGCCAAGCTGCCGAAGCTGACCTTGCCCAAGCCCAGCAGCGGGCCGAGCAGCTAGCCGAAAAGCTGCGCCAGTTGGGCATTGACCCAGATGCCCCCTAAATCCCAGCAGTTAGGGCTAATCTCCAACGCCTACAGCCCCAAATCCACCGCAACCCGGTGCGCACAGGCAAACCCCGAAAATGCCACCGCGTTCAAGCCCTGTCCCGGAAATGTACTATCCCCCACACAATATAAACCGGGCACCGCCGTCCGATTAAACGGCATTCCCAGCAGCCCCCAGGGCTTATTACGGGGAATTGGCCCATAGGTGCCATCCTGACGGTTCAAAAAGCGGCGATGGGTCCGGGGAGAACCGATTTCCTTGTAGTCAAGCTTTTGGTTTAGGCCGGGGAAAATCACCTCCAGCCGATCGATCAAGCCCTGGGCCGCCTTCTCCTTTTTCGCCTTATAGGCATCCGGCGACAGATTTTCCCACTCTTCGATATAACTGGGCGTAAACGTGTGAATAATATGGCGATCGGGCGGGGCTAGACTCGGATCCAGCAGCGTGGGGATCGAAACAAAGATTGTCCCCTCACTATCCTCCAATTTGGCCCAATCCTCCAAAATAATATGGTGGCACTCCGTCCCCTCTGGCAGCAGATCCGCCTGCACCCCCAAGTGCACACTCAGGAAACTGGGCGACTTGCGGTACCGTCCTTCCCAGCGCTCCTCAGACTTCGGCTTAGCCTCCGGTTCCAGCAGCTTCCCAAAGGTATCCCAGCGCGTTGCATTGGAAACAAGCCGCTTCGCCCGGATTTCCTCCCCATTGGCCAACTTCACCCCCACAGCGCGATTTCCCGCCTTCAAAATCTGGGTAACCCGCGCCTTATAGCGAATCTCGCCCCCAGCCTTTTCCAGCCCTTCCACTAACTTCAGGGCAATTTGACCCACCCCCCCCTTGGGATAGTTAATGCCGCCGTAGTGGCGATCGGAAAAGACCATCCCCGCATTAATCATCGGCGTTGAACTCGCCGGAACCACCGACCAGCAGTAACACTCCATATCAATAAATTTCAGCAATTCTGGGTCACTAATGTGGCGGCGGGCAATATCCCCGACATTTTGGGGTAAATACTGCACCAGACCCAGGCAGGCAAAGGGATGCTGGAAAAAGACCCGCGTTAGATAGCCCACTTCCTCCAACGACAGCAACTCCATGGCATTAAGGCAGTTAAACACCTTCCAGCACTCATCATAAAACTTGCGAATCCCCGTCGCTTCCTGGGGAAAACGCTGGATCAGTTCCTGCAAAAAGGCTTCATAGTCCCGATGCACCTTGAGGGTTAAGTCATTGGGCAAATGGTAGTGAATCTGCACGGGATCAGGAATCGTCTCCAGTTGCATTCCCACGGCATCCAGCGCACGGGTGAGTAAATTGGTGGTTCCCTCGGTCCCAAAGCCAAAAATCATCGAAGCCCCCACATCAAAGCGGTAGCCCTCCCGCTCAAAATAGCCCGAACTCCCCCCCGGAATCAGATAACTTTCCAGAACCAGAACCTTAGCGCCCTTGGCCGCAAGTTGAGTTGCCGTCACCAAGCCACCGATACCGGAGCCGATGACAACGACATCGTAGGTTTGGGACTGGGTAGCAGGGGGGGCAGTAGCAACAGATGGGGACATGATGTTAGGCGAATAACTGAGGTAAAGATCGAGAACTGGAAAATAGAAGCAGAAAATCAGATCTAGGGCAGGTTAACCAACTGGGTAGGGGCAATCCCCCCGTGGTTGCCCTGCTTGAGCAAATCAGGTCTAAGGCAGGTCAACCCATTAGGTAGGGGCAATCCCCCCGTGGTTGCCCGGTTGGGCCGATCGGGTTTATAGCGGGTTAAGCAACTTGTCAGGGGCAAACCCTCCGTGGTTGCCCGGTTGGGCCGATCGCGGGTTGGCACCGAGAACCCCCATAGAACTTCTTCTAATCCTTTAATATTTTTTCATATTTCTTCCCGAAAAGAGAACCCCGGTTTCTGATTCACCAGGGTTCCTTCGGGTAAAGGCAGGTTTCGGGCAAGATCTCAGCCTCTCAGCCTCAAATTCGCCCAACTTGCCCGCTTTGCTGCTAGCCCAGCCCCCTAGCCCAGGGAGCATCCCACTTTAGAAGAATCTCGGTAGGGGTCGTGCCCCCGTGCCGACCCTCTTCGAGCCAAACCAGGGCAACCACTGGGGGATTGCCCCTACCCAATTGGTTCATTCACCAAAGTGGGATGGACCCCCTAGCCCACCACAAAGTTAACCAGCTTGCCAGGGACCACGATCGTCTTGCGAATCGTTTTATCGCCGATATACATCCGGGCCACCTCCGACTCCTTGGCCAACTGCTCCAGCATGGCCTGATCCGCACTGGCCGGAACCGCGATCGTGCCCCGCTTCTTGCCCATCACCTGAATCACCAGCGTAATCTCATCCACCACCAAAGCCGTGGGGTCAGCCACGGGCCAAGCCTGCTGGTGGATTGAACCCGACTGAGCCAGCACACCCTGCCATAACTCTTCAGCAATGTGGGGCGCAAAGGGGGCGAGAAGTTTCACCAAGGTCTGGATTCCCTCGGCATAAACTGCTGAACTCTTGAGATCGCTGTCTTGCAACGCATTGCTCAGTTTCATCAGTTCAGACACCGCCGTATTAAATTGGTAGTCTCCATCTAGATCCTCGGTGATCTCCTGAATCGCCGTATGGATCGCCCGTCGCAAATCCTT
>JBMTWK010000250.1:0-5399 GCA_049452395.1 Prochlorothrix sp.
AATGCTGCTGATAGAGTTTGACCAGTTGAATCAGTTCTTGGGTATAGCTAGCCGCATAGGTGACATTGCCCGCAATAAAATTGACGGGATTATTAATCTCGTGGGCCACGCCCGCCACTAATTGGCCAAGGCTAGACATTTTCTCACTTTGCACCAAGTGACTTTGGGCCTGTTGCAAACTTTTGAGGGCTTCTTGGAGGTGCTGTTTTTGGGTTTCGGCGGCGAGGGAAATGGCGCGGTTTTGGGCTTGGTAATCGGTTTTTTGAATAATTAGGGCAAGGCGATTGGCGATCGAGTCAAGCACCTGAGTGACAATCACCTGTTGCAAGTACTGGTAGCTGCCCTGGCCCCCGCACAGAAACGCGCCACTTTGGCCTGCATGGGTAGCCAGGGGAATGACCATCAGCCATTCTAGGCCCCATTCGGCAAAAATGCTTTGTAGTGCTGGGGCAGTCAGGCCCGTTTGGGTTTGATCGCGGTGTAGGTCAAGGATTTGGGGCCGGTCTTGGACAATGAGGGGCTGTAAAACCTGGCCTTGGTCGGGGGTGAGTTCCCCCAATTGACTGCTGAGGGAGTCGAGTTTGGCTTCGTGGGTGACGAAGAAGTAGTAGCTGGCGGCGGTGTAGGGGCCAGGGTTAGCGGGTAGGGTGAGGGTGGCGGGGGGGTCGTCGGGGGCAGCGACGATCGGGGAATATTGCCGCCGAATGGACCAGAGAAAGCTACAGCGATCGAGGGAAAGATTGCGCTGGATAATATCCACAACTTCCCCCAGCATTAGGTCAATATTGGGTGAAACTTGCTGTTTTGCGGCTTTGAAGGATTCGAGGTGCAGGATATCCCGATCGAGACGTTCCACCAGGTCTAGGTTAAGCTGGTCAACCCGTTGGCTCAGTTTAAAGCGTTCGACTTTGGCCAGTTGGGCGCGGACACTGTTCAGGAGTTCGTCGTGGGTGAAGGGTTTGGTGATGTAGTCCCAGGCTCCTTGGCCCATGTCTTGGCGGATGTCGGCGTGGGCGGCGTTGGAGGTGACAAAGATAAAGGGGAGCAGCCGATCGGGTGCTTGCAGTTGTAGTTGCCGCAAAACGCCAAAACCGTCCATTTTCGGCATTTTAAGGTCACAAACCACAAGGTCTATGGGTTCGGTTGCCAGCAGGTCTAGGGCTTGGCTTCCGTCTTCTGCCGTGAGGGTCTCGAACCCGGCGAGGTTCAAGATGCCAGTAATTACAACCCGAATGGGGGGTTCATCATCAACGACTAAGATTCTGGGTACCATACCTGACCCTCGGTGGAACGGTGGCGGGGGAGGAGATCTATAAGGACTGCCAGGAAA
Source organism: Prochlorothrix sp. (assembly GCA_049452395.1). Taxonomy (GTDB): domain Bacteria; phylum Cyanobacteriota; class Cyanobacteriia; order Prochlorotrichales; family Prochlorotrichaceae; genus Prochlorothrix. The sequence goes on from JBMTWK010000250.1 coordinate 1,331, forward strand.
TTGGGGGCGAATCGGAGGTGAATCGGATTCCTACTCTATCCTATTCTGGGTCAGAGGCTCTGAGTCCTGATTCGAGGGCTTTTGTTTTTCAGATTGCGCCCTTTGCGGCTCTGCTGGGGGGTTGGATCGCGTTTCGCCCTATTTTGCGCTATAGTATGTCCTCATTACTGCGATCGCAGTAGTCATTTTTCCTCTCTGGTGAAATAGCATGACTCACGCTACTGGTTCAGATGTCGCACTCTCGGATCTACAGATCCTGCCATTGTCGGAACTCCTAAAGGCTCAGTTACCGGCTGAGGTGGATCTAGAGGTGGGTCTAGGGGTGGATCAGGTGCGGGTTGTGTTGCGATCGCAGGATCCCCAGGGGTTGCCGTCCGCTGAGGCGATCGCGGCGATGTTGCAGGCGTGGGACGCACAGGAGCAGGGCGTGGGGCCGATGGTGACGGTGGAAGCTTGGTCGTCGGGACAGGCGGAACCGCTGTGGACGCAGACCTTTGAGCTGTCGGAATCCCCGGAAACTTCCTCCCGCTGGCGATCGCTGGGCCAAGTGACCCAGGGGGTGCGATCGGGCTTGGGGGGTGCCTTGGGTAAAACGGCGAAGGTGGCGGGAACGGTGGGCGGAACCGTGGGCAAGGCGGCGGGGAGTGTGGCCAACCAAACCGGGAAGGTCGTCGGGGGCGCTGTGGGGCAAGCGGGAGAGGCGGTGGGTTCCAAGGGCGATTTAATCGAAAATACAACGGAGACCCTGGGAAATTTGGCGAAAGCTGCCTCTGAAACGGTTTCGGGCGTGGTTTCGGACACAGTGACGACTGTAGCCACGACGGTCGGGGAAACAACCTCAGCCGCTGCTGATGCTCTTGCTCAAACGGCGACGGAGTGGGTCGGACAAGCGGGAGAGGCGATCGCCTCTGTGACGGAAACCCTAGTCCAGGAAGCAGGAAAAGCCAGCCAAACCGTTGGATCAGTCGTGAAGGAGACCGGGACGGCGGTAACGCGCGGAATGGGCGAGAAAGTGGCTGAAACGACGCAGGTAGTGGGTAGTGCAGCCAGTCAAGCGGGTCAGGTGGTGGGTAGTGTGGCCAACCAAGCCGGGAAAACCGTGGGGCAAACGAGTCAGGCGATCGGCGGGGCGGTGGCGGAGGTGGTCACTGAGGCTGTCAAAACAACGGCAGCAGTTCCCCAGGGAATGCTAGGACTACCAAGCCGCATGAAGCGAACCCAAACAGCCTTGAAGGCGGGTGGTGCTGTAGCGGTTTTAGCAGTTTTGGCCACACTTTTTACAGCAATTGCCATGATTTTCGTCTTGGTTAAGCTGGGATCTCTGTAGAGGTTCACCCCGAATACCGTAAGGGCGGTTTTCTGAGTGAGTTCTTCCCAACTTAAGAAGTGCCGCCTTAGTTGCTTTCGGTTTCGATCGCCGCAATCAGTTCCCGCTTCAAATCCTCAGAAATCCACAAATTCCGGATTTCCTCAATTAATTGCTGGGCATCATCGCCTTTTTGCAACCGTTCCAAGTAAACACCGCTAAGAACACTCGCAAACCCATATTTAGTTAGTGCTTCACTCACCAGACCAATCACCCCTAAAAAGGCAATACCGCCCAGCATTCCGCCTGGTCCCAATGCTGCAAGTGCAGCAGTAATCGCAGCAGCACCGGTCAGTCCTGTCGTGGCCATGGCGACCAGTAAAATCACTCCCGGCAGTCCTAGAGCAGCGATTTTCCGTACAACTTCATCCATGATGTTAAATTCCGTTAAGTTCAGGTTTTAAAGCAGTTTGGGGAACTTAGCGATCGCCCATTTGATCGCCCACTAGACAACCCAGTGAGAGAGACCGGGCTGATTAGGCGCTATTTTCTAAAGCAGAGCTTGCCAGCCTTGGAGTAACTCCTGCTCGATCTCGGCTTGGCGATCGTAACTGAGCTTTAAAACAGCCAATAACTGCTTAGCTAAAGCCAAAAACTGAGCATAGTTAAAGGCTAATGGATTCCAGCCCGCTAAACCCACCTTGAGCAGGTTTGTGCCGCCGAGCAGGGTATGGGTCAGCAGCAGCAACTGAGATAGCTTGAGGCGATGGCCGATCGTGTTGGGGTTCGTTGTCGATCGATCGTAAGTTCGCACCCCGTAATACGTTCGGATCATCACTTCAGCGATCGCCGGAACGAGACTCAAAGTGACGAAATGGCGCAAATCATAGCCTTGAGCATACATATAGCGAGTTAGATTGCCTAAATCCAGATTTTCACCGTTAGGCTTCACCGAAATTCCCGTTGGTAGCTTTAGACTCTGTAACGCAGCGGCAAAGGGCACAGGTAACCCCTGCTTCGTAAATACGTCCGAAAAAAGATGGACTGCCACTAAAATCACCGCATCAAGGGGATTAGAGACTGTGGTCACCGATCCCTGGCGCTGTTCAGCCGTAATCACTCGCCAATGGCCCGTTTTATCAATGAGCGTACATTGGCCCTGGAGGATATCCAGGGTGCCATAGATAAAGCCCAAAATGGGATCATGGCCGGGATTCATCACCCGATGGAGCTTAGGATTGAGGCCAGCAACCTTAAAACCGTCTTTAATCTGGTGATTATTGCTTAAATCAAAGGAAACCTTAGCATATTGCTCTGCTGTATGGGTTAGATTGTGTAAAACCTGATGAATGCCATGGCCTTGGCCACTGACAATTAAATCTGACTGGTCTCGGAACCACTGCGTTAAGGGACTGCCGCTGTAGGTTACGCCCTGGAAAATGCTGCCGGGAGGTACTGAAGCCACAAAGTAATCTAACAGTGAGCCAATCAGCACCGTTAGCCCGATCGCCGTATAATCCCATTGATCCCAAGGTTCAGGGCTATAGTTGCCCTCAAATTGCTGCACAATCGCCGCTATGCAATCGGGGGGTAAAATCTGGGCGATCGGATCTCGGCTGGTATCCAGTTGATACCGTTGCAGATAAGCTTCGGTTTCCCGCAAATATTGCTCCCACGGAAGATCTGCATTAGGAATATCCAGATCAATCTTAAATTGGCGCGATTTTTGCTGAATCTCAGCTTCTTCTTCAGCCGTCACTTGATAGCGAGGATCAATGCTTTGGGTTTGGAGCCGATCGGCATCGGGACGCTCTAACCCAGCTTCTGCATAGAGCGAAGCCATCAAATCCTCTAATTCTGCCAATTGAACCGACTGCTGCTGAGTTTCAGCCCCTAATTTCTCAGTTTGTGAGACTAGGGTATCCACAGCTTGACTAGCGGCTATAAGCTGGTGGTGTTGAGCCAAAATAATTTTTTCTTCATCGCTGAGGGGTCGGGGCTGTAATTCAGTCATGGTTCAGTCGGGGTTATGATAGGGATCTAGTGCTGGTCTAGTGCTGGTCTAGTGCTGGTCTACTTAGAGGAGTCTTTAGATTCGCTTGGATTCTGCATCGTTTGCTCAAAATGAGTTTCCCGTGATCGCATTTGCTGCATTGCAGTGGAGAAAATCGTCAATTCCTGGCTTAACTTCTGAATCACTGCTTTATTGCGCTCCACATCAGCAGTACTGATCACAAGCTGATGGGCTAAGTAGGCAATGTCTTCTGCTAAGTTCGCGATCGCCTTGCGATGAATCGTCAGCACTTCTTGCAGCATGATGTCCCGCCGCGATCGCTTGTCCTGTTCTGCGGCTCCGCCCATTAACCACTGCGCTCCTTGGTAAATGCCAACCCCAAGGGCGATCGCAACCCCAATCCCGGTTACCATCGACGATAATCCTAAAATTCCGCCTAAACCCAAGGTCGCTAAGCCACTGGTTACCCCCGCCGCACTTAACCCCATCACGCTGCCGCTGAGATACACTGCCGCCACGGGAACCCCTACAGCTCCCGCCTTGGCGGCAAGCTCCTTCGCAGCCTTGGTAATCTCGTCATCGGAAATTTCCCCCGCAAAAATCCGCTCATCCTGAATACAGGCTTCTTCAATAAACTGAAGCTGGGCTGGAGTAATGGCACACAGTTGGGCTAGGGTTTGAATGGCGGGCTGGGTGGCAGGGTAAGCGCATCTGAAATGCAGTTGCCAAAGTGCATTCAGTGTGGGTTG
>JBMTWK010000251.1:0-5376 GCA_049452395.1 Prochlorothrix sp.
CCCCCTGGCGTTCCAGGCCGTGCATTTCCGTAAGCTGGGATTTCAGGGCGTTTTGGCAACTGCTCAGTTCCTGCTGAAGGGTGTTGAGGGTGCCGGTGAGGCTGCGATCGAGGGCAATCAGTAACTGATTAACGGCTTCGGTGCGCTGCTGGAGGGCGGCGGGGGTGAGGTCGGGGTCAGAAAGCGGCGGGGGATAGGCGTTGCGATCGCCTGCGCTGCCCGATCGGCCTGGGTGGGTCTCCTGGGTTGTCCGTACTAGCTCCTGGACCTGCTGTTGCAGATGTTCGGCCAAAATTTGGGCAAATTGCTTGGCCCAGCGCTGCTGAAGGGGTTGTTCTGACGCTTGGCGCAATAATTGGGTTTGTTCCTGCCGCAGGTGTTGCACATCGCCTTGCAGGGCTTGCTTTTCTCGCTGGAGCGCTTCGATGTCCTGTTGCAGTTGGGCGGCCCAGGTTTCTTGAAACTGAATCAGGGCTTCGTTGACTGCTTGGATGCGGCGATCGCCCGCCGTGGGGTCGGCTGAAGACGGCACAGTCGGCAGAGAGGGGGAAGATCCCGCAGCAGGGTCAGTCATAGCAAGGCGAGGGGCAGATGAATGGGACGGGGGCGATCGGCTTTGCGGTGCATCATAGCAAGGGAACGCAGAAACACAAGTCACGCACAGCAAAAGTTCTACAGCCCAGCCCTTGCAGTTGGGGTCATGCCCCCAGGGTTCCCCAACCCCAGCCCAACCGGGGCAGCACCGGGGAAGGATAGCCCCGATCGCCGCCGTTAACCCGCCCCAGGGCGCAAGACCCCCAACTTACTGCTGCGGCAACTGCCCCGTCGAGCCATCGGGCAAGATGGCCCCGCTCATATTGACCCCTTCCATATTGGTGCCGCTCAAGTTGGCCCGTCGTAAATTGGCATCGATCAGCAGGGCATTTGTCAAATTGGCCCCCGCTAGGTTGGACCAGTTCAACTGGGTCCGAAAGAGCTTCGCCTCGGCCAAATTCACCTCCCGCAAACTACACCAGTTGAGGTTCGCCCGCCGCAGGTTCGCCCCTTGCAAGTTGGCCCCCCGCAGGTTGGACCCCAGCAACACCGCCCCCGTAAAGTCCACCTGCATCCCCTGGGCATTTTCCAAACTCATCCCCGTCAGAATGGCATTCACAAACTTGCAGTGGTGGACGTGGGCTTCAATAAAAACGGCACTGGTGAGGTTAGCATGGGAGAGATCGACCCCCACCATAATCGCCTTCATACCCTTCGATCGGCTCAAAATCGCCCCCATTGCCTTAGATCCGCTCAGATCAGCATGGGAAAGATTGGCTTCGCTCAGGTTAGCCTCCACAAGGTCGGTATACTGCAAACAGGCTCCTTCAAGATTGGCCCCCCGCAGGCTAGCATGACTCAACACACTGCCGCTGAGGTCCGCCCCCGCGAGATTGGCCCCAATCAAGTTGCTAGCCGATAAGTTGGCATTGCTGAGGTTGGCCTTTTGTAACTGAGCCTCCCGAAAGTTGACTCCTGCCAAGTTGGCATGGCTCAAGTCCACCCCCACAAGGTTGGCTCCTCGCCAGTCCAGATCGGTGAGTTCAGCCTTGGCGAGGGACAAACCAGTCATATCGACCTGGCGAAAGTCCCGTTCGCCATTCTGGTAGCGAAGTAAGAACTCAAATTCAGCGTGATTATCCATGGAGTGCGATCGTCGTTAGGGAAAAAAGTCGCAATTGGAAGAGAGAGGGCACGGGAGTAGAGTTCCGCAGAGTTTACTGAATGAGTGGGGCCGAAATCGTGCTAGCTTAACTGGGCATTCTTTGGGCTGGGCCTCCTGATGGCCGAGTACAGCGTGGCAGAGGCGCAGGGTTTAACCGTGGGGTAACCGTAGGGTAAGCAGGGTGTAACCATGGCCTAAGTGCCCCCTTTCTAGGACGGGATCTTTGAGAAAATTCCCGTGTGAGCAAGATGCTCTGAAAATTGGGTATCAAACCTACGCCTCAGTCTACCTAAGGTTAACCGGACCTCAGGTTAACGGGACATAACGTTCCTGAGATCACAAACCTGAGATCACAAATCTAAGATCACAAATCTAAGATCACAGACCTAAGATCACATGCCTGAGATTAAGTCCCTGCGATCACATGCCTGCGATCGCGTTCGTAAACCCAGATCCCAACACTGACCTAAGGGATCTCAAGATATCCAGAGGAACCTAGAGAAATCCCAAAAGATCCAAGACACTGAACAGACTGGACCCACTCAATTCGAGATAACAGATAGTTCTGGGCTGAAATTCAGTCCAGAGAGAAGCTTCGTCCAGAGATAGGACTGCTTTATGTTGACGCGCCTCTGAACCGGAGCCTGAAGCTCGGTCAAGAGCCGCACTCTCTTCTAGGGATGACGATCGGGGGTCTCCAAAGGGCTACTCCGGGGATTGCCCTGGCTTAAGCCGGTGGTGTGCCATGGGTTGACCGGAACCGATGAATCTGAACCGATGAATCTGAACCAATGAATCTAAACCGAAGCCGGATAGGAGCAAGGGGAGAAGCCAATAAGTGTAGAAAGTACTTCAGCATAGATCTTTTTTGCCGAAGGGGTGAATCTAGGGGCAGAGAAAGAGCGGATTTCGTACCAAGTCTTAACTTTTGCAAAAAGCTGCCCTTTAGCCCAAGTCTTACAGAAATAATAGATCCCTTATGGCTTCATGGCACTGCACAATCTGGGCACCCGACGATCGGGGCCGCGATGGAGGTCATGTTGCCAGCCTCAAGGCCAACTCCAGCGTGAGTTTCGACACCGCCGCCACTCAGCAGCTTTGTGGGTGCAGCCCCCCAGCTCACCCCCCAGCACAGGCGGAGCAGGCAAGCTGCCAGCCCGCGATCTCACGTCTAGTTCAGCCGAGTTTAGCCGAGTTAAGTCCAAAGGGAAGGGTATAGCGATGCCGGAAAACCAGAGACCAGAAAATTTGAGAAGCCAAGTGGTGACCCAGGGGGTCAAGCGCACCCCCAACCGGGCCATGTTGCGGGCGGTGGGGTTCCAAGATGCGGACTTCACCAAGCCGATCGTGGGGGTCGCCAATGGCTACAGCACCATTACGCCATGCAATATGGGCATTGGGGAACTGGCCGCCCGCGCCGAAAGCAGCCTCAAGGCAGCGGGAGCCATGCCCCAGATCTTTGGCACCATTACCATCAGCGATGGCATTTCCATGGGCACCGAGGGGATGAAATACTCCCTGGTGTCGCGGGATGTGATTGCGGATTCGATCGAGACCGTCTGCCAAGGCCAAAGCTTGGATGGGGTGCTGGCGATCGGCGGCTGCGATAAAAACATGCCGGGGGCCATGATCGCCATGGCGCGGATGAATATCCCCTCGATCTTTGTCTACGGCGGCACCATCAAGCCCGGTCACTACAACGGCGAAGATCTAACCGTAGTCAGTGCCTTTGAGGCTGTGGGGCAGCATAGCGCCGGAAAACTGCCAGAATCGGAACTTTTAGAAGTAGAGCGGCGGGCCTGTCCGGGGGCCGGTTCCTGTGGCGGCATGTTTACGGCCAATACGATGTCGTCGGCCTTTGAAGCCATGGGCATGAGCCTGATGTATTCTTCGACCATGGCGGCAGAAGATGCCGAAAAGGCGGAAAGTACGGCGGAATCGGCCAAAGTTCTGGTCGAAGCGATTCGCAACCAAATTTTGCCCCAGGCCATTCTGACGCGCCAAGCCTTTGAAAATGCGATCGCGGTGATCATGGCCGTGGGTGGCTCCACCAACTCGGTGCTGCACCTGCTGGCGATCGCCCATACGATCGGCGTGCCCCTCACCCTGGATGACTTTGAGGAAATTCGGGCCAAAGTCCCCGTCATCTGTGACCTCAAGCCCAGTGGCCGCTTTGTGACGACCCAATTGCACCAAGCAGGCGGCATTCCCCAGGTTATGAAAATCTTGCTCAACCAGGGGCTAATTCACGGCGACTGCCTCACGATTACGGGCAAAACCGTTGCGGAGCAGTTGGCGGATATTCCCGATGAACCCTCCCCCGATCAGGAGGTCATCCGCCCCTTCAGTCAGCCCCTCTATGCCCAAGGTCACTTGGCCATCCTCAAGGGCAATTTAGCCAGTGAGGGCGCGGTAGCTAAAATTAGCGGCGTGAAAAAGCCCGTTGTCACCGGACCAGCGCGGGTTTTCAACTCAGAAGAGGAATGTCTCCAGGCCATCCTCGACGGCAAGATCCAAGGGGGAGATGTGATTGTGATCCGCTATGAGGGGCCAAAGGGCGGTCCGGGAATGCGGGAAATGTTGGCTCCGACTTCGGCGATTATTGGGGCCGGTTTGGGCGATTCTGTGGGGTTAATCACCGATGGGCGCTTTTCTGGGGGCACCTACGGCATGGTGGTCGGCCATGTGGCTCCGGAGGCTGCCGTAGGCGGTACGATCGCCCTGGTTCAGGAGGGAGATTCCATCACGATCGATGCGCCCCAACGCCTCTTGCAGGTCAATGTTTCCGAGGAGGAACTGGCCCAACGCAAGGCCCAGTGGCAACCCCCCACCCCCCGCTACACCCGTGGCACGTTGGCTAAATACGCCAAGCTGGTCTCTTCCAGCAGTCTAGGGGCCGTCACCGATCGTTTTGACTCCTAAACCTCCTTTTTTTGTGATTTACCTCTGACCCTATCCTGGTTCCCATGCTCTGCGTGGGAACCGCTCACGGGGCGCTTACTCCTGGTTCCCATGCTCTGCGTGGGAACCGCTCACGGGGCGCTCCAGCGCCCTCTGTCCCCTTAGGCCCAGGAAACCGCGATCAACCTCAAACTCTTTCACCGCTCACCCATGGTTGCCACCCAAACCCACTTCTCCCTAGAGGAGTTTTTAGCCTATACAGAAACGCTCACCATTCACAGTGATACATCCTATGAGCTAGAAAACGGGATCTTACAAGAAATGCCAACCGAAAGCGATCGGAATCAACGGATTGCCTCGTTTCTTTTTGCCTACTTGCTGCAAGTTGGCTTGCCTTTTTATCGATTACGCATTGGGACAGAGTTGGCGGTGAGTGGGACAGGGCCAACGGTGCGAGTTCCTGATTTATTGGTGCTGTCGGAGGCAGGAGCCAGTGCTTTAGCGGGGGCAACGCGGGCGATCGTGTTACCGGAAATGCCACCGCCTCAGCTTGTGATAGAAGTGGTCAGTCCCGGTGCCCAGAATGCCCTGCGCGACTATCGATACAAACGTGCCCAATATCAAGCGAGGGGCATTGCAGAATACTGGATTGTGGACCCAGAGCCGGAAAAAGTGACGGTTTTAGCCCTGATGGAAGGACTCTACGAAGAACACGTCTTTACAGACACTCAACCCTTAAGCTCACCGCTGCTCCAAACGCCGCAACAGTCTGGAGA
>JBMTWK010000252.1:0-5358 GCA_049452395.1 Prochlorothrix sp.
CACTGTTCGCTTGTTGCACTGTTCGCTTGTTGCACTGTTCGCTTGTTGCACTGTTCGCTTGTTGCACTGTTTGCTGTTGTGTCCCTATGGCCGATCTTCATGCTCCCTTTAGCCGTTTGCATAGCGCCCTCGATCGCCTACTGGTGGGCCAAAGTATCTTGGTGCAACAACTGTTGGTCGCCCTGCTCAGTGGTGGCCATGTCATCCTTGAAGGGGTGCCGGGAACGGGGAAAACTTTGCTGGTGAAGCTGCTGGCGCGGCTGGTTCAGGCCGATTTTCGGCGAATTCAGCTTACGCCGGATGTTTTGCCGTCGGATATTTTAGGCACCAATATTTTTGACCTGAATACGAAGGAATTTAGCCTGAAGCGAGGGCCAGTCTTTACCGAAATCCTGCTGGCGGATGAGGTGAACCGCACCCCGCCCAAAACCCAGTCGGCCCTGTTGGAGGCGATGCAGGAGCAGCAGGTGACCCTGGATGGTACGAGTTGGCCGTTGCCGGATTTGTTTTGGGTGGTGGCGACGCAGAACCCCTTGGAGTTTGAGGGGACGTATCCTTTGCCAGAGGCGCAGCTCGATCGCTTTCTGTTTAAGCTAGAGGTCAATTATCCCGATAAAGCAGCGGAAAAGCAGATGCTGCTCAATAATCAGGCGGGTTTTCGGGCACAACGATCGGATTTAGAGCGCCTGAAGCCGGTGGCAACGGTGCAGCATATCCTGGCGGCACGGCAGCAGGTGCAAGAAGTTGAGGTGGCGGATAATCTGCTGGAGTATTTGTTGGCGTTGGTGGAGCGCACGCGCAACCATGGGGATTTGTTTTTGGGGGCTTCGCCCCGATCGACGGTGGCCTGGTTAATGGCGGCTAAGGCGGCGGCTTGGCTGACCCAGCGCACCTTTGTCACGCCGGATGATTTGAAGTTGGTGGCACAGCCGCTTTTGCGCCATCGCTTGATTTTGCGCCCAGAAGCGCAGCTAGACAACATCGGGGTCGATCGGGTGATTGCGGGCATTTTGAGCCAAGTTCCCGTTCCCCGCTAGGTCACGAGGGCGGGGCGGGGCGATGTTGGAGAAACTGACGACTGTAAGCGCATGAATATAGACGACATTGGGCCGCAGACTGAGCTAGAGGAAGATTTAGGAATCCTGACCTTGGTGGTGGAGGTGGGGGGCGATCGCCTCGATCGGTGGGTGGCGGAGGCCGTGCCAGAGGAGCAGGGACTGTCGCGATCGCGGGTGCAGAAACTGATTGAACAGGGGCGGGTTTGGGTCAATGGACAGCCGGAAACCCATAAAAAAACAAAGCTGAACCAGGGCGATCGGCTCAAAATCCAACTTCCTGAGCCAGAACCCTTGGATTTGCAACCGGAACCGATGGATCTGGACATTCTCTATGAAGACGAGCATCTGATTTTGCTCAATAAACCCAAGGGTTTGGTGGTGCATCCCGCTCCGGGTCATGGCCAAGGCACCCTCGTCCATGGGTTACTGGCCCACTGCCCCGACTTACCGGGTATTGGTGGGGTGCAGCGACCGGGTATTGTCCATCGTTTGGATAAGGATACGAGCGGGGTGATGGTGGTGGCGAAGAGTGATGTTGCTTTGCTGCACCTTCAGGGGCAAATTCGCCAAAAAACAGCGCAACGGCAGTATTTAGGCATTATTCACGGAGTCCCGAAGACTGAAGCCGGACGCATTGAGCAACCCGTGGGGCGGCACCCGATCGATCGCAAAAAAATGGCGATCGTCCCCGAAGACAAAGGCGGACGTTGGGCCGCAACCCGCTGGCAGGTGCTAGAACGGTTGAGAAGCTATAGTTTGCTGCGTTTTGACCTAGAAACGGGCCGAACCCACCAAATTCGCGTCCATTGCGCCGATTTGGGCCATCCCATCCTAGGAGATGCGCTCTACAGTTCTGGCCGCGCCCCCGGTATCAAGCTCCAGGGCCAAGCCCTCCATGCCCATGTGCTGCGCCTCGTGCATCCGGTGACGGGGGAATCCCTAACGGCGATCGCCCCGCCGCCGCCGGAGTTCGTCAAGCTGTTGGAAGTGCTGCGCCGCCGGAGCTAGCGCTGGCCCTGGGGGGGGGAACTGCATGGCCTTACCCTGCCGCTGTTTGTGGGTTTTTGTGGGGTCGATCGGGGAATTGTAACGAAACCTATCCGATCCCTGTGGGGCAATGGGGGGATTTGGGGCCGGAGGGGTGCCAGGGGCCAGTGGGGTTGTTATAACCAGGAGAGCAAGCTGTTGCAGCCAAGATTGCGGGCAGCAAAAATCCCTAGAACCATCATCCCTAGGACGCAAACCCCTTAACCCCATCAGAACCGTGAAATCCCTCCTCAATACGTCTTCTTACCTGATTTTCTGGCTCTGGAACCTGATGTTCCTGGGTTGGGCCTATTTACTGCTCTTACCGCTGCTGGCCGGACCCTTGATTGTGGCGACGATCGACGGTGCCATTCCCCTGGGCTTTTCCCTCAGTTTAGTGGGTCTGCTGGCAATTCCCACGGGGGCGAGTGTGGTGGGGGCAACGGCTCGCTTCCGCAAGTGGCCAGAACTTCTCATGCGCTTCTTTTATGGCGTGGAATTGCCGCTATTTGGCTTCTGCTTACTGCGGATGTTTATCCTACGGGAATTAAATCCCGCTTCTGCTGGATTTCTGCTCATTTTGCTCCTAGGGATTACCAGTTTCGCCCTAGAAGTGAGCTTTGGCTATGCCGCTGCCCGTCGTGGTTTAGCGATTGCTCAACTCATTGGCCAGAGTGTGACGTTGCTTTTAGGGCTATATGGCGGAACCCTGCTGCTTCTGTATATGATTCCGAGCCTTTGTGGGCTGGGTTATTGGATTTTACAGTCTCTTCCAGCATTTTTCAGCTTCCGCTGGTTGGGTTCCTTTCTCATGGATTTAGTCCGCTATCCTGCCTCGGTTCTAGGGTTAGCGATGGGTCTATTTCTATTCCTTTTCAGTGCTACCCTCTTTTTTGCGAGTCCGTTCGCTTTCTGCCATCTTTATGTGCGGTCTTGGTGGCGCATTGCTTCGGCCTATGGCAAACAGTGGGGCCAAAGGGGGGCCGTGGGACTGACTGCGGGGGTGGCGATCGTCCTTGTTGCAACTTTCCACGCCAGTACTCAGCTTCCCCAGCCCCAGGAACAAGCTTTTGCCCTGCTGGGCCTTGATCCCCAAAACTTAGAGACGATCGCGGTGGAAACTGGGGCAGATCTGGGGATTATGCCTAACGGCGGCGATCGGGTCAACGGCGATCTTGACGGCAGTGCTCCTGGTGATCCAGAAGGTATAACGACGGAAAGCTTTGATCTCAAGGGCGATCGGGCCGCAATCCTCGCCAATTTACCCAAAATCCGCCAAGGCTTACTCAATGCCCACCTCCACCGCTACCGCTACCTCAGCGCCAACCATAATGTTGATGCCCTGAGCAATTTCTATGAAAGCACCACGGTTTTGCGCCCCAGTATCATTGCAGCCCTCCAAAGCTTCTATAACTACTTAGTTTCGCCCTTTCTTTACCAGGGGTTTGACTGGGAAAAGGAACTAGCCCCCAAACTCTATGCCCAAATCTTTGATACGCCCATTCAACGGGGAGAGCGGGAGGCGATCCAAGCGGCCCTTCAGGCGACCTGGAACCGAGAAGAGGCCAAGGCCGGTTTAATTAACATTAATCAGCAGGTTATTCCCCTGACTCGGCAGGCAGTCACAGTCACGGAATACGGTGATTGGGGGCAGGTGGAGATTCAGGAGCGCTATGAAAACCCCACCTGGCAAGATGAGGAGATTTTTTACAGCTTTTCTCTCCCAGAGACGGCGGTAATCACTGGTTTATGGCTGGGGGATGATGATAATCCCCAACGGTATCCGGCGGTGGTGGCAACCCGTGGAGCAGCCCAGGAGGTCTATAACCAGGAGGTGCAGCGGCAGGTCGATCCGGCGCTATTGGAGCAGGTGGGGCCGCGTCAGTATCGGCTGCGGGTGTTTCCGATTCCGGCCCAGGGCGAGGCTGGAAAACCGGGCCATGCTCAAATTGTGCTGCGCTACCAAGTCCTGCGCACCGAAGCGGGCTGGTCCTTACCCCAACTGACGGAGCGCCGCAATGTCTACTGGAACCGGCAGACCCAGCGGGAGCGCCAGGGCGAAATCCTGAAACGGCGTGACTGGGATGCAGATTGGGGCTGGTTTGAAGCGGCAATTCCGGCGCAATCCTCTTCCAGTCCCCAAACTCACCAACTTCAGCTTCAGGACTATGGCATTACGGCCACTCCACTCCAACCCCAGGAACAGGGCACCTTACCGCAGCGGCTGGCCGTGGTTCTGGATAGCTCCTACAGCATGACGGCAGTCCTGGCACCTTTGGCCGATAATCTGGCGAAAATCCAAGAAAAGCTGCCCCAAACCCAGATAGACTACTACCTCACGGCTGCGCCCGGTGCTGACCCCCAGCGCCTCGATCGCCCCACTGCGGACACCATCCGTCAATTACCCTTCTTTGGCTCACTTTCCCTCGCCCAGATGCTTCACCAGTTTGAAACCCTGCAACAGGGCCTAGATTCTACGAATTACGATGGAATTCTGCTGCTGACGGATGCTGGGAGCTATGAGTTAGAGGCGGATATTGCTGCTTTGCAAACGCCAGTGGCTCCCCTGTGGCTGGTGCATTTGGGGCCAAGCTTGCCGATCGCCTACGAAGATGCGGTGCTGACGGCGATCGAGGCCAGTCGGGGCGGAGTTGCTACGGACGCGGAAACGGCATTGCAACGGCTGAGTTTGGAGCGGCTAGCAGGGCCAGAAACCCGGATTGCCGATGGCTATCGCTGGCAGGTGCAGCCGGTAGCCAATACCCCCGCACCCCCTGCTGCAACGCCTACTGGACCGGCTCCGGCGGCGATCGCCCCTTCCCCTACCCCCCAAACGACCGATCGGCCCGATCCCGATCCCTTTGCGCCCCTAGCTGCCCGTCAGTTAATTCTCTATCGCAGCCGCACCACGGATATGACGGAATTGGCGAATCTGGACGCAGTGAATGCCCTTGCTAAGGATTATCACCTGATTAGCCCCTATTCTTCGATGATTGCCTTGGTGAACGATCGCCAGCGGGAAAATCTAGCGGCAGCGGAGCGGCGGGACGATCGCTTCGATCGCGAGGTGGAAGATGGCAGCGAAAACCTGACGGAACCCAGCAGTGTGATGGCAACGCCGGTACCGGAAACGGGAACTGTGGTTGGGATTGTGCTGGCTTCGGGGTTCCTGTTGGGGGCACTACGCCGCCGCTACCCTGCCAACCTGCGGTATTAGGGCTTTAAGCCTGAGGAGCAGGGAGAATAGGGTTAATACTCTGGTTCTCCCTGCTTT